>NZ_DATHKG010000153.1:0-4122 GCF_035489435.1 Flavitalea sp. | reverse complement strand
CCGGTAAAGGGCAGGCCGAGCTTCTTGTAGTTGTGTATGCTCATACGTGAACACCGCAGAAACTTCGTCAGCTCTTTGATTGTATAGTGCGTACCCTCCTTTACTTCATCAACGGGCTTGACAGTAAGAGAGGAAGTTGATGCGATGTGTTCGTTCAGCGTATCGAGCACAATCTGCCGCGTCAGGGATCTGAACTCGCTGACGGTAAGCGCATACAATGGTTTTTCATCGGGATTATCCATAGGATAGAAGTATTGGTTATATACCTTCTATCCCGAAAACAGCCGTATAGTGGGGAAATGGAGTGACTACAAATCTATTTGTGCAATTGTATATCCTTGTCTATCAAAGCAGTTATTTGATCAAGCCGGAGCTTTACAAAGTATTCACGGATGTACTTAAGATCGTCCACGAGCCGCGAACTGATCTTATCCGGAAAAGGTTCACGTACATAATCGTAGATATTCTTGTAGTTTTTGCCGGTGAGCAATTCGATCAGGTGCGCGTAGTGCGTTCGGTCGGAGCCATTGGAAATGTTGAAAAGCTTGTCGAGATAATGCATTACCAGCACCTGACGGCGCAGAGTGAAATCTTTGCCGTTTGACTTCTCTGCACTGCTGTTCAGTAAGTCATCAGATTCCGGTGTTGGAGAGGTTAAATATAGTTGTGTATGCGACAGGCTAAGCTGATTAAATGCCTGACTAAGAAAGTTTGTGTGCTGTTCCGGAGTCAGGTCATCTTCGTCGGTAAATGACGTGCGGCCTGTTTGACTTGCAAGGTAATTAAGGTACTGCTGAGAACCCGGTTCGAAGTACTGCCAGAGCTTTGAATTATGAATCGGCGTTGCCTTAGAACGAAGCGGTTTAACAATTTTTTCAGTAATGATGTTCCCAATCAATTTATAATCGACCGCTTCTTCAGGATTCTCCATATGGAGTTGCAGTATCTCCTGGAGGGCTTCGATGCAAGCGATCTTTTCTTCGAGGGAGAGTTCGGCGCGGTTAGTCACGGTCTCGCCAAGAATGCGCTGAAATTGGGACACGAAACCGATATGGAGTTGATTGGGGTTCACACTGGACAACAAAAGGGGTATTTACACTAATACGGGGCAAGTAGAAAAATGTTGTACTCAAACCCGCGTGGTGCGATGCTTAAATGATAATAATTCCTAAATGAGATCAAAGCACCCTGTTTCAATTGCCGTAGAAACTGCATGTGCTAATGAAATCAAACCTGTAAAACCGGCAGCAACAAGAAATACTTTGTGGGATGCGATGCCATAAAATGTGAAGATTTGAGGAGGTCTTCATCTCACAAAATATCTTTTCATAATGTTTGCACACGATTGAAGAAAATCAATACCATAGTTATTATGGTCAAGAATAAACGTACCTACGTATTCATTTCGGTCCAAGTCCCAGTTTACAAATTGATCGACTAAATCTGGTATCTCTGCTATTCGATGAAAGTGGTTTTTTCTTATAAGTTCCATGCAATTGTTGAAATGATACGCTTCGTCCCTAGTGACTAGTTTTATCCACTTCAAAAGTTCTTTTGGCCCAAATGACTCATAAAAAGAATAATCTGCTGCATATGATTTCGTTGTAGCTATCTCATCATAAGCTAGCATCAAACAAATTTTAAACTCATCACTGAGCATTGGCAATATTGGATTGAAATCTACGTGACGTTGTTTTAATTTGGCATCAATCTCATGATACGGTAACCGATAAAAAGTTGAGTATATATGCCTAAACCCAAGATAATGGTTATACTCATCACGTCTCCAAACATATTCAAATGCTTTAAAGTCAGAAGACAGATATCCATTGTATGTGTCTAGAAACAAGCAGAAATTATCGGCATCATATTCCGAACATAAGTAATCCCAAAATACATTTTGAAATTGACTAATTGTCTCGGTTGATAGTGTAATGTTATTTATATTAATATGCCCTATAAGTTTATCGCTGCTCCAAGGATGTGACTTAGGCGTAAACTGAGTAATAGGATAACCATCAGAGCTGCCACAAAAAAATTCGTCCATTTTTTCATTACAGCTCAGTTTTTATTAACTTTCTCGCTATATCACCATCTTTTTGATGGTAGATAACTAAATATTATCGTCATGAGCCTAACCAAATATAATACTCTTCGGGAAAATGAAAACAGTAATAGAGGTCGAGTTCTGAAGAAAAGAGATAAATGGCGAAGAAAAACAGACGCCACTATTCAGGGTTTTATCGAAAGGTACCTAACACCGATTGTCAATGAGTCAAGCCTCATCTTAAACATTACATCTACGCGAAAATCTTTAGGCCTTGCAGGGAGCAATATTGACTATATAGCTTTATCGAATTTATTGACTAATAGTACAAGTGAAGCGTATGATATTATTATTTGCGATAGAAATCTCATAAATAGATTTGATCCAATGATAGTATTTGAAGCATTTCAGAAAATTCTTCGGCCCCAAGGATTGTTTGTATTCAATTTTAAAAACAGCAACGCTTTGGAGTTTCTTTTAAAAAAAGATTTCAATAGAATGGCTGTCTTTACCAATGCCGTCTATAATAAACAAAAGGAATGGCATTATTCAGATAGCTGGATAAATGAACTACTTGCATTAAATAAATTTGAAATAATTAAAACACATAAGTTCCACTACTTTTTTTCGCGTCAAAAAGAAAATCAGAAGAATGAACGTAAATTGAGAAGAGTCTTTGAACTAGACATGGTCTTTCGGAACATACCTTTCGTTCGGAGCCAGGCCTCAAACACTATTATCCTCTGTAAAAAAATGGCCTAATTAAAAATGTTAAATATCTTTTCGATTACTCCGGAAATGGATTCGTTCTTATTTTTATAAAATACTCTAGAGATAAAAATAATTATTACCAACGAACATACAGAAATAAATGAAATATAGCTTCCGTCAATATTGTACTTCTTTCTGAGCCATAAAACGAGACCTCCAATTCCAACCGACAAAATAGTAAATATGATAAAGACGCTAAGCACCTTGGCTAGTCGAATGTAATTTGATGAAGGAGTAGGGGCTAAATTAACTGGTGTTAGGTGAACATATCCATTGATTTCAATTTCTGGTTTCTTTTTTGCAAAAAGTCTGATCCTTTCTCGTAACTCTAATAAGCGGGAGCCGTATTCCAACTGTTCTTGCTCATTTAAAAAGTCGTCATACCATCTCTTATAGTTCTTATAATATATTGTATCAATTATTTGAAGGAAGGTTTCCAATTTAAGTGTTTTCGAGCCGTTTTCTGTATATATCATAAGCACACCGCCTATCTCTGTTTCATAATTTTTTTTACCCAACATCGGCTGAAAGTAATTCATTTTGATTACGCCGAATCCTGTCATTTTAAGAAGGCGTATCAAGTTTCGGCCAACTTCAGTTAGCTCTTTACCATCCTTATAATATCCGACTTCTGTAACAATGTAGTTATACTCAACATCTTCGTTTATAAAGAAGTCCTTCACTTTATCAACAAATTCATAAAACGTATTATTTTTTCTACTGTTTTTTTCAATTGCCATGTAGTCTATAAAGACAAGTTTTTCCTCCTTGAAATAAGTAAACTGTCCATACCCTATCATTGAATCGTTAAGATGTAAAGCAACTATGTAAAAACGATCCTGAAATTTCTCGTTGTAGCGATCTAGCCAATGAATAATCTCGTTCGTGTTGGTTCTAATTAATGGATCAACATTCTGAAAATAAATTTTCAAAGCCTCTCTAAGGCTTCTGTCCGTCGAATTCTTAATCCTCCGCAATTCATAAACAGACTGTGACGGCGTTGGCATATATCAATGGATAATATTTAGTTATCCTTCATTCATGCTACAACACCATGCTCAACCTCGGATGCTTAGTACTCATAATCTCCTTTTGCTTGTTCGAATTCACATGCGTATAGATCTGCGTCGTGTTGATCGAGCTATGCCCCAGGAATTGCTGAATGTATTTGATGTCTACATCTTGCTCCAACAATAGAGTAGCAAACGAATGTCGAAAGGTGTGAGGAGTAATATGCTTCTCAATTCCCGCTTTCCCGGAGTATTTGGAGACCATTATTCGTATGGATTGTTCGGAAAGTTTGG
>NZ_DATHKG010000152.1:0-8960 GCF_035489435.1 Flavitalea sp. | reverse complement strand
GTCACCTGGAACTGTTCGGCCGCCTGGTTTACATTTGTTGCCACAACAGTAGAAGCGGGCGCCGCCGGGTTTATTGATGCATTAACAGGCGAATTCACCGAAACATTCATGGACGCAGGAATTGATGCCGGCTCATGAGTTGATGCATTTGGTGAAGCGTATGTGTTCAACGCTGCATTCATTGCAGGCTCATTTGATTGCATTGAAAATTGTGATATAACTGCCGGTTGATCGGGCACCAGTTTCTCTACTTCCTGTTTCATCCTCAGCGTTTCTGCAGCGGTTTCTTCATTTGGCAGAATCAGCGGCATCAATACTTTACCGTTTCTTTCCTTTACAGGTGTTTTAGCCTCTACCTTATCAAAAGGATCTTTATACTCAAAACCGGTAGCTATCAGTGTAATGCCAACCTTATCACCCAGGGTGTTGTCATAGCCTAATCCCAGGATCACATCAGTGCCTTCACCGGCATGACTTAACAGATAATTTTGTATGATCTCCACTTCATCCATGGTGAACTCATGTTCGCCTTCGGCCGAATTGATATTGATCAGGATCCATTTAGCTCCCTTGATATCATTATCATTAAGTAATGGTGAAGTAAGTGCCTCTTCAATACAACGTTGTGCACGATTCTCACCACCAACGGCAGCACTTCCAAGTATTGCCACACCACCGTTCCGCATTACTGTACAAACATCCGCGAAATCCACATTTATCTGGCCGGTGCTGTTGATCACATCCGTGATACATTTTGCAGCAGTAGCCAATACGTTATCTGCTTTTGCAAATGCTTCCTTCATTTTCAGATTTCCGAACTGATGACGTAATTTGTCATTGCTGATCACCAGTAGTGTATCAACATATTCTTTCATTACATTGATACCAGCTTCCGCCTGCAACTGCCTTTTCTTGCCTTCATAAGAAAAAGGTGTAGTCACAATACCAACAGTTAATATACCCAGATCTTTACAAATCTTGGAGATGATCGGTGCACCACCTGTACCTGTACCACCACCCATACCAGCCGTGATGAATGCCATCTTGGTATTTACTTCCAGGATACTTTTTATCTCCTCGAGACTTTCTTCAGTTGCCTGTTTACCAATCGCGGGATTTGCTCCGGCACCAAGCCCCTGGGTCAGATGCGGCCCCAGCTGGATCTTGTTCGGCACACGACTCTGATGAATCGCCTGCGCATCAGTGTTACAGATGATAAAGTTTACTCCGTCAATGTTCTGACTGAACATGTGGTTTACAGCGTTACTGCCACCACCACCTACACCAATCACTTTGATGATAGATGATTTTTCCTTTGGTAGATCAAAATGAATCATAGCTTTAGAATTTCAGCCCCGTATCGCCCTCCTCGTTCCCGGAAAGCTTCTGAGACTATTTTTTACAGGTTAGTATAAATGAACTGTTGACTTTCAAACCCAATGGGCAGGGCTCTCATTGCTTCAAAATTGGTTGTTGATTGTTGTTGGTTATTGCTATTGTTGTTATTGCTATTGTTGTTATTGATGTTTGCTATTGTTGTTTGTTATTGTTGTTTGTTGATATAGTTCTTCATCAACCAGATCATTTGTGATTTTTCAAAGTGCTTCTTTAAATGAATCTTTATTGGGTGTTATGTTATTATTAATATTGATTGCTTCTACTACCAACATGAGGCCAAGAATGAATTCTGAACAAATAAATGTTTGTAATATCTTGTTATTTCGAAAATAATTTCAATCATCTTAAAAATAAGCCGACATCATTTGCAAACCAGGCTATTAATCATCAATCAAAGATCACTGTCCAAACTCACAACTCACCACTCACTCATAACTCATAACTCATAACTCATAACTCATAACTTCTTATCGTCTTCTTCCTTAAACAAATCAATGATTCCGTCTTTAATTTTTGTCCAGAAATCTTTCACATTTTTTCTAGATTCCATATTCACCACTTCGGGCATTTCTTTCACCAATACTTCTTCCCCATCCGTTTGCTGCTTCATCAATTCTTTTGGCACGGCAACCTTCTTAAACCCATTGTTGAATTGTTTACGGTTATGCTCATAATCACTATAACCCTTTAATATTAACCCGATACAGGTTGAATAGGTTGGTTTGGCAAGCTCTTCTATGTGACCCACTGCCAGGTGTTCTGTGGGATATCCAATTCTTGCGCTGCAACCAGTGATGTATTCTGTAAGCTGGCGAAGATGCATAAGCTGTGATCCGCCACCCGTCAATACAATACCACCATTCAGGGTTCGGTTATCCATACCGATCTGTTGCAGATGATAAGCAACAAATTCCATGATCTCCTTGATGCGACACTCAATAATCTTGGCAAGATTGGTTACACTGATCTCCTTAACGGGCATTCCACGAAGGCCGGGGATGGTAATAAATGCATTCCGGTTTGATTCATCAGGCAATGCTGACCCGAACTGAACCTTCATTTGCTCAGCCTGTGTTTTTAAAACACCCAGGCCGGTCTTAATGTCCAGCGTTATATTTTCACCACCGAATGGAATTACCGCAGTGTGTTTTAAAATGCCCTCATAAAATACCGCCAGATCAGTTGTACCACCACCGATGTCAACAATGGCTACACCAGCTTCCATATCTTCGGGTCCCATTACAGCGGCAGCTGAAGCCAGCGGCTGCAATACCAGGTCCTTTGCTTTGAGATTGCTTTTTTCAACAGCCCTGTTGATATTCCTGATGGCATTTTTATCACCGGTGATAATATGAAAGTTTGCACCCACCTTTACTCCACCATAACCAATCGGATTGGGTATGTTCTGAAAATTATCAACAGTAAATTCCTGCGCAATTACATCGATGATCTGATCACCGGCAGGGATATAGGTTTTGTACTGATCAGCAATCAACTGATCAATCTCACGTTGAGTGATTTCTTCATCATTATTCTGACGCACAATATCTCCACGGGTTTGGAGACTCTTGATGTGATGCCCGGCAATACCAACATAAACATCACAGATTTCCAGTTCGCTGTTTGAAGCATAACAGTTGTCCAATGCCAGTTTGATGGCCTTGATTGTTTCATCAATATTCAATACCTGGCCGTGTTTTACGCCGTTTGAATTTGAACGGCCAAACCCGATTATTTCCAGTTTTCCATATTCATTTTTTCGGCCGGCAATGGCAGCAATCTTTGTGGTACCTATGTCCAGTCCTACGATTATGGGTTGATTCTCTTTCATCATTTGCTTTTTATAGTTAAAATGCGGTGTTGAAACCGGGGGTATCTTGTTTGATTCGTTTGTTTCATTGTTTGTTTCCATATTTTCCGTTTTATTGATCAAATGATCTGTAAAATGTGCAGTGAACTCGCGAACACTGCACATTCATTCAGAGCCAATTCTCAGTTTCTTGCCGGCAGTCTTGCCTTTGGCGTTGGTTTTACAGGTTGGTTTTTCTGGATGGTAAGATCTTTTGTATCTCCAGGGTTCGCTGCGCTTATTATAGGGTATGTAGGATTATTGTTGTTGGAGGAATCAGCAATTGCCTGCTGCATTTCCTGCGCGGATTCAATCATTTCTTTGATGTTCTTTACTGCACGGATTGAATCTGCTTTGCTGATCATCATAGCTTTCTTAATCCCGATCACCTGCTGATCGTACTGAACATTGATACGGGCATATTTATTTATACCTGTTTTGCTGATTACCTGTTTGTAAAAAGTCATCAGCTTTTGAAATTTCTTTTCCGGATTTGCACCTGAACCAAATTCTATAATATGATTGCCGACAGTCGGCACCATTTCAAAATTGCGCGCTGGCGTAATTTCAACCTGCGCGATCTGGGCATTCCAGAAAGAATCGGCAGCAATATACCTGCTGATCGCCATCACACCATTTACCAGGATACTGTCTCCTGATTTGAAATTATTTTTCTCATAAGGAAATCCCGTAAACAATGGCAACTTCAACGTAAGCTTGTCAGACAAAGGCAACCTTTTACCTTCATCATCTATATAAAAACTGTTGCCGCCTGTTGTAAAAAACCTTGCCAGTGGTTTTCTTTCAACGAGTTTCACCTGCAATGTTTCGTTGTTATCAAAAAACAATTCTGCGTCTTTTATCCAGATATGTTTCTCCAGTTTTTCTTCCAGCCTGCGAAGATCAAAAGTTTGCAAAGCCCGACCCTTGATCTTCTCAGCACCATCACTTGTCAACTGGTTGATGATATCATTCCGGTCGAGCAGCCACTTTCCCTTCTTTTCTCCGTTTACCTCAATCGCAATGCCTTTGCAGGTTTTGTCATTTCTCGACCTGATGGCAGCTATCAGCAATACCAGTGTTGCCGAACCGATAATGATCCAGATACTGATAAAGATTATTTTCCTGATATTGCCTTTAATGCTCATTTTAATCTGTGAAGACCATTTTCATTTTTGATGTTGATTTCAATCTCCCGTTCATGTTAAAGCCTTATGCTCGTAAAATTCTTATGCTTTTCCTGACCGGCGTCCCACCCAACAGTCTTTGCTGACCGTCAGATGGGTACCAAGCAGGCGGGTTAGCCGTCCCGTTTCAATGTTATCCCGTTTCAATGTTATTTTATATGGTCAAGGTCGTTCAACAAGCTTCTCACCAGCTGAACAACAGTATTTATAGGTCGCTCAACAAGTTTTTCACCGGCTGAACAACAGTATCAATATCACCCGCGCCAGCGGTAATGATCAACAGTTTGTCAGAACCCCTTTTCGGTAACAATTCAGTTTCCAGGTAACGAACTATTTCTTGTTTTTCCAGGATCTTAACTCCTTTCTGATTCATCATTCTCACCACCATTTCAGTATTCACTCCTTGGATGGGTTGTTCCCGGGCCGGATAAATTGGTAACAATATTGTTTGATCCGCGAGGTCAAGACTGGTTGCAAACTCGCTGGCAAAATCACGCGTCCTGGTAAACAAGTGCGGTTGAAAAATAACCACACAATAAAAATCCTTAAACAAGGATCGGGCGCCCTCAATCAAAGCACGGAGTTCCTCCGGGTGATGCGCATAGTCATCAACATAAACCAACCGATCTGTCTTAACCTGGTATTCAAACCTGCGTTTTACTCCACGAAATGATTCGACTGCCGCTTTTATCTTTACATCTTCTATCCCAAGTTGATGAGCTACAGCTATTGCCGCAATCATGTTTTCCACGTTGTGAGCTCCTCCCATATTCAGGATCACATCATTCAAGTTCCATTTTTTTGCTTTGACAGAAAAACGATAGGTCCCCTGATTCATCACAATTTGTTCACTGTAAACATCAGAAGCCGGATTGTTAAGGCTGTAGGTGATATGATTGCCTGCACTGAACCTTTCTGATTGTGGCAATCCCCATTTGCTGATCAACAAACCGCCCGGTTTTAGCTTACCTGAAAATTCAATAAAGGCATCCTGCATGGTCTGCTCGTCCCCATAAATATCAAGGTGATCAGCATCCATAGCAGTGATCACTGCGATATCAGGACTGAGCTTCAGAAAACTCCTGTCGTATTCGTCTGCTTCAATAACGCTCACGTTTCTTTTATCGCTCCAGAAATTACTATTGTAGTTAACAGATATCCCACCTAAAAAGGCATTACAGCCGTAACCGGTATCGCGCAGAATATGAGCGATCATGGTCGAGACAGTTGTTTTACCATGGGTGCCTGCAACACCAATATTGAAAGAACTGTTTGTGATAAGACCAAGCACATCGCTTCTTTTCAAAAGCTTGTAATTGTTATCACGGTAAAAATTCAGTTCGCTGTGATTTTTAGGCACAGCGGGGGTATACACTACCAGGTCAGCGTCTTTGGGTGCCAGTTCAAGATCATCGGTATAATGGATATCAATACCTTCAGCGGCCAATGCTTTAGTAAGATTTGTTTCGGTTTTATCATAACCGCTCACAGCCTTACCATGAAACAGGAAATACCTCGCAAGCGCACTCATGCCGATACCACCGATACCGATAAAATATATTTTTGATATATCTTTTACATCCATCATTCTCCGTCGTTTAATAAAACTTTTGATGCTCTCAACACTTCTTTTGCAATCACTTCATCTGCATCCGTTACGGCAAGTTTTGCTATGTTTTGTTTTAGTTCTTCCTGTTTGTTTTTGTCTTTTGAAAGTTCCACCACAGCATCAACCAGCTTGCTGGCCGCATCTTTGTCGGTTACCATCAGCCCTGCTTTCTTATTTACCAGTTTCATTGCGTTTGCAGTCTGGTGATCTTCTGCTGCGAATGGAAATGGTACAAACACAACCGGTTTCTTAACAACACAAAGTTCAGCAATGGCCATAGCACCGGCCCTGGATATCACAATGTCTGCTGCCGCATAGGCATATTCCATTTTTGATATAAAGTCGTTCACCGAAATATTGGGTTTTCCTTCAACCAGTTCCTTAGCCTTTGGATGAAAAGCCTTTCCTGTTTGCCATATCAATTGAAGATTGTTTTCCAGGAACATGTCCAAACTTGCCGCGATGGCTTCATTAATGCCACGTGCTCCCAGGCTTCCACCAGTTACAAAAACGATAGGCTTTGCAGGATCCAGCTTGAAAAATGCTACGCTTTCTTCCCTGGTTACGCTGGATTTCACTATCGAATCGCGCACCGGGTTTCCTGTTACCAGTGTTTTTTCTTTCGGAAAAAACTTTTCCATACCATCGCCTCCAACAAATACCCTGGTTGCTTTCCTGCTTAATAATACGTTCGACTTCCCACCATATGAATTCGCCTCATGTATAAAAGTTGCAATCGATTTTGCCTGGGCATAACGTAGTACCGGGAAACTGGAATAACCACCAACACCGATAACGGCATCGGGCGTGAATTCATTCACTATCTTTCTTACCTGGAAAAAACTTTTCACAAGTTTGAAAGGCAAACCAATATTTTTTATCAAAGAACTCCTGTTGAAGCCGGCAATATCCAGTCCAATGATCTTATATCCAGCCTGCGGCACTTTCTCCATCTCCATTTTTCCCTTGGCACCTACAAAAAGTATTTCTGCAGAAGGATCAATTTTTTTGATGGCGTTCGCAATAGCAACAGCCGGGAAGATATGCCCCCCGGTACCACCACCTGCTATGATTATCTTTTTTGCCACCTTCAATTAATCTTCACCTTATTTTTTAATCTATCTGATTCTTCTACCAGGTTAAAATTGTTATCCTTTTTACGATTCTATTTTTTATTAAACTACCCGGATTAAGTCCTTCCTATCAGACTTTGTGTTAATTTTCCTCTGACCAGATTCCTTAATTAATCAACTTCAGTTGGCACTAAACCTTCTTTCCCTTCCATCTGTTCAACATTTCTTGCTACACTTAGTATGATCCCGATAGCAAAACAGGTAAACAAAAATGAACTACCACCCATGCTCACCAGCGGAAGTGTTACACCCGTTACCGGGAACAGGTTGACTGTTACCGCCATATTAATCAAGGCCTGGATCACTAGTGTAAAACTGAGACCCAAAGCCAGGAATACGCCAAACGCATATGGGCATTTTCTAAAAATCCGTATACATCTGAACAAAAACACCAGGTAAATAAACAATACAAACGCTCCCCCGATCAATCCATACTCTTCAATGATAATGGCATAAATAAAATCGGAATATGGATGCGGCAAAAAATTTCTTTGTTCGCTGTTACCGGGTCCCAGGCCAAAAAGACCACCCTTGGCAATTGCGATTTTTGCCTGGTTAACCTGGTAGTTCTCATCTTTGTCAATCTGCTTACTATCATAAACAAAGTTCTGTACTCTCTTTATCCAGGTTGAAACACGACCTGATTCCAGTATCGCCGGTAATTCTTTGCTTTTGCCTGCCTCTTTATCATAATAAGCTGCAGATAACGCAACCAACATCACAAGCGGTATCATTGCGATTCCAATCGTTAGTAAGATGTGTTTGATATTGATCCGTCCAATAAACATTAGTAGCAAACTAGTTGCCCCGATTAACAAAGCGGTCGACAAATTTGCCGGCGCAATCAGCATACAAATAATACCTACTGGTATTATAACAGGTAGAAATCCTTTTCGAAAATCTTTTATAACATCCTGCTTTTTGCTCAACATGCGGCTCAGGTACATAAAGAGGGCAAGTTTTGCAAGATCTGAAGTTTGAAAAGTAAGGTTGATCAAAGGCAGCCTTATCCAGCGGCTTCCTTCATTTAATGTTACTCCAAAAAACAGTGTATAAATTAATAAAGGAATCGACAACAGGAACAATAACCGGGCCGCTCTCGAATACAATGTATAGTTAACGCGATGCGAAAAATAAATAATTGCCACCCCGATCCCTATAAATACAATTTGCTTAAAAAGATATAACTCCGTATTGCCTTTATTAAGCCTGTAAGCCAGCAACCCGGTTGAACTATACACAACCAGCATTGAAACCAATGCAAGCAACAACACCATGGCCCATATCACCTTATCACCCTGGGTCTTCTGACCAAGTTCTTTCAGTGCACTTTTCTGTATGGTAGAATAATCGTTCATAAAAAAACTCATCACTCAATAACTCATCACTAACTCATCACTCATAACTCATAACTTTCCTAAAGGTTTTTGACTGCTTGCTTAAACTGCGTTCCCCTGTCTTCATAGTTTTTGAATAGATCAAAACTGGCGCAGGCCGGGCTCAGCAAAACAACATCACCCTTGTTGGCAAAATGAAACGCAGTTTTCACTGCTTCTTCGGCACTGCTGGTATTCATTATCAGCTGAACATCGTTTTGAAAAGCCTCATGAATTTTCCGGTTGTCTGTACCCAGGCAAACTATCGCTTTCACTTTTTCCTTTACCAGGTCAGTAAGAATGGAATAGTCATTCCCTTTATCTATTCCACCCAGTATCAGGATGGTCGGCTGCTCCATGCTTTCAAGGGCATACCAGGTACTGTTCACGTTCGTAGCCTTGGAGTCG
>NZ_DATHKG010000151.1:0-67736 GCF_035489435.1 Flavitalea sp. | reverse complement strand
GTCATTCATTATAGCTGTCAGGTTGGAGGCACTTCCTGCATAAGCATTGCTAAACTCAACTTTGTCGCCATTCAGGATCTTATTTCCCAAAACAAAGTTGACAAACACGCTCAGGTCAAAATTCTTATATACAAACTGGTTGTTAAGCCCACCGGTAAATTTCGGTTGTGCATATCCGATAATAGTCTGATCATTAATGTTTACTATTCCATCTCCGTTCAGATCCTTTAACTTCTTGGTTCCCGGGGCAGGCATTCCGACTGAAGCGCTGTTATCTGCTACCCCGGCCTTCAGCATATATGCGCCATTAGCAGGGTTATAATCAAAGTCCTCCAGTGTATACATACCATCTGCAACATATCCCCGGATGGTACCTACCGGCTCACCTACCTTAACCATGTACTCATTTCCTGCACCCCAGCCGGAACTGGCATAGTAAAAATCAGCAACACTGGAAAGTTTCGTTACTTCATTTTGGTTAGTGGATATATTGAAATTAATATTCCACTTACTATCCTTACGGGCAATAGCCACCGTACTCAGTTGTAATTCCAATCCACGGTTGCGGACACTGCCTACGTTTTGCAATTGGTTGGTAAAGCCTGAATTGGCCGCTATTGGCACGTTGATCAACAAATCCCTGGTATCATTCATATACGCATCTAAACTTACCTGGAGCCGGTTGTTAAAAAGACTTACATCAACGCCAGCATTACGTGAAAGGGTAGATTCCCATTTAAGGTTAGGGTTGGCAAGGCTGTTTATTGCATAACCGGGCAAAAGAACATTATTCAAACTATAAGGCGAAGTATTGGATCTGAATAAGGATGTATATAGAAAGTCATTGATCCTGTTGTTGCCGGCCAATCCATAACTCAGGCGCAGTTTTATATCAGAAACAGCGTTTGTTTTCGTAAAGAAATCTTCATTAGAGACGCGCCATGCAACTGATCCTGAGGGAAAGAAGCCCCATTGATTTCCGGGGGCAAACTTGGAAGATCCATCTGCCCGGGCGTTGAAAGTTGCTAAATATTTATTCTTGTACGCATATCCTACCCTTGAGAAAAAAGAAGTGATCCTGCTTTTTGCATCTCCGGCTGTGGGATAAAGTGGTAGAGAAGTTCCAAGACTTAGTTGTGAAAATGCTTTTTCAGGCGTAATCCCCACCGGGAAATAACGAACCTGGTCGGTTTGTGAATTTGTGGAAAGCTCGTATATCTCCTGGCCCGCCAATACATTGATAGAATTATCCTTGTGAAATTTGGATTTAAATGAAGCGTTTGAAAAAGTTAAAACAGCATTTTCATTTATAGAAGCTGCATTGCTGGTAGTAATATTGACAATCGGTTGTCCTGAACTGTTTGTAACAGCGTTCCAGGTAATATAGTCATCAAAACTGTTTGATTTACCTGCATTTTTATTAATGCCGCCCGTAACGCGTAATGACAAATAGGAGGTAAACGAGTAATTTAAATACCCGCTGATGGTCGTGTTATTTGTTTTATTGCTCCTGTAAGTTGCGTTGGCAAACTGAATAGGATCTATGAGGTAATAGCCGGATGAATTAGTATAAGCAAAATAAGCCTGGTCCTGTGCGTTTTCAGGATCGGTAGAATTTAAGAGGAACGGCCTGTACTTTACTGAATTGCGTAATCTGTTATTGGTCACATTACCCGATGCACTTGTTCCACCGCCAATGATCTCCTGTTCATTATACCCAAAATTTAATCCAACTTTAAATTTATCAGAAACAGTATGATCAAATCTCATGTTCAGCAAATTCCTGTTATAACTGGAATTGATCATGATACTTTTTTCATTGTTATTTGTGTAGCTGATATTAAAGGTTGTGTTTCTGTCGCCACCTGTCACACTTGCATTATGAGTTTGTGTGGCGGCATCGCGTCCAAATGTTAACTGCTGCCAATCGATATTGGGTTTATTCCTGATTGAATCCAGTCCCACCCATGAGTTACCATACTGCGAAACAAAGGCCACGCTGTCTGCATTAGTATTTCTTGTTTTTTCCCAGTTATATTCGATAAAATCTTTTGGGCTCATTACATCGAACTTATTAACCAGTTTATTGATGCCATAAAAATAATTATAGGCCACCACTGTTTTCATCACCTTGCCTCTTTTAGTAGTAATGATAACTACCCCGTTTGCTCCCCTGGCACCATATATAGAAGTAGAAGCAGCATCTTTCAGTACATCTACAGACTGGATATCCTGTGGTGATAAATTTGCCAGCGCATCTTCCATCTGTACACCATCCACCACATACAGTGGGGTATTATCCTGAGTAATTGAGCCGCCTCCACGCACTTTGATGTTAACGGCTGCACCTGGGCCGCCTTCCGTGGTTGTTATGTTTACTCCTGCCAGTCTGCCCGTAAGTGCCTGTATTGCTGAATTAACAGGCACATCTTTTAATTGCGCCGCATTTACAGAAGATACTGAACCGGTCACGTCTTTTCTTAATTGAGTTGCATATCCTATTACCACTACATCTTCCAGCTCATTTGTTTTTTTAATTAATGAAGTCGATACGAGCTGCCCTACGGAAACCTGAATCTCTTTGGAGAGATAATTCACAGCAGATAATAGAAGCGATGTTTTTTCTTTAGAGACCTTTATCCTGAAGTTTCCTTTGCTGTCGGTAACAGCATTGTTATTGGTGCCTTTCTCATTGACACTTATTCCTTCGATTGGAGTGCCATCTTCATTTTTTATATTTCCGGAAATAAAGACCGGAGTAACTGATTGGGCAAAAGCCGGAGATAAAAAAAATTGTAGTACTCCCAATAACAGTACAATTTTTAGTAAAAAATGAGAACCCTTTTTCATAATGGCAGTTAAATTTTTATTCGTTAGAAAATGCAATATTATCTCTGGTTTTGTAATTGAATATTTACTTATCACTGGCAAGAATATCTACCGGTAAAAAGAGGCAGTCCTTCATTTTTGTTTTTTATGTATTCATTAAAATAGTTGGTTTGATGAAGTAGATCTTCTGAAGCAAGAACTCAGTAGAAGAGAATGGTTGTTTGGATACTATCAGTTCAGTAAAATTTGCAATTTTCATTCTATGGCAGTAATGTAAATGGATTGAAACTATCTTCTCAGGAAGCCATTTTATTATTCGATGTTATCCTTCCAGAGAGATCCGATGTAAAAGTATTGTTATCAAAATAACATTATAACGACATAGATATACTCAAAAATGCATAAAACTTACGCTATAACGATATTTTATCAACAAATATGGATAGCGGGTCCAACGCAAACGAAGAACTGCATTTTTATAACACTCGGATACTATATTCTTTATATGTAAGACATCTCTGTTTTACTCCCATGCTGAATAAGGAGTTCGTTCATCTATTTAAATGGTTGTTCAGCGATTGGTTCTTATATCGGTTATCCTATTCATTAGTTTTGAAACAGCAACTGTAAAAAACAAAATAGTTCATTATGCGACACCTGATCAGTTTATCATTTTTTGGCATCCTCATCTTTTTCAGCAAATGTTCCGGCCAGACACAACAAGCTGCCGAAGCCAAAAAGTTAGCAGGGGAAATCGCTGAGAAAACAAACACTCCCGGGGAACCGTCCAGTGAAACCCTTTATATGAAGGCAACCATTGATGGAAAACCGTGGAAGGCGACGAGATTAATCCGGGATGAAAGTGTTAGCAGCAATAATTACAGGGTTACGGGCACAGGTAATGAAACCACAATAGGATTCTATGTTTATCTACCGCACCTTAAAGTGGGTGATGTAACCGAATTCCGGGAAGATCATGCTGCTGATTTTATAACCAATGATGAGCATAGTTTTTATGGTGCCAGAACTGGAAAATTTGTGATCACTAAGCTGGATGACCAGGGATTTGAAGGAACATTCTATTTTACCGCAACCACATCTTCTGTTTCAAAAAAATTCGAAGTCACCGCCGGTTCTCTAAGATTTCCATGGGCAAAAAGAAAATAGCATTCGCTAAGAATTCAATCTACACGAATAGCATATATAAATTCGTTGGGTTGAATTCTATTATCGCGAAAAGACAGATCCGCATCAAAAAAATGCTTCTGGTCGAACCATTTTTTCTTTCGGAAGAAAAGCCATCCGAAAGGTTGTTGCACTGATTTTAAATATCCAATGGGATGCTGAATATTTTTATCGTTGTAATCATTGATAAAAATAAAAAACAACTGTCCCAGTGTCATGTTCATTGGTGCTTTAGAAGTGAAATTGGTTTGTGTTGTATCCTGTGGATCTTTGGAAAATACGAATTGAATAACTTCTATCTGGGAAAGATCAATCATATCCAGATCCGGCATTTCCTCGTTCAACGGGTAATACCATGACTTGTATACAGGGGGAGGAATTTGAAAAAAAAACCGGTAGACCTGCCAGCAAAGATAAGGAACAATGAATGGCAGCCCATAAGTAAGGAACCGGTAATCTAAATGATCTGACTGTATTAAGTAATATAAAACAGCTGCCACGACAGCTCCTGCCAGCATAAGCATTACTGTAAGCAAAAAGCCTTTCCAGAAATCGCTGAAAGTAATTTGTGGAACAAACTTATACATCAGCAATACATGTCCTATGCCTAAAGCCAGAACCAATGCCTGAGCAAAATAATAATATAAATCCGCTTGATTAGTATCCGTCCAGTGAAGTAAACTGATAGAGCCAAGTAATATCACCAGAATCAATGCATATAAGAAAGGCTTCTTCCCGTATTTTTTTTCTATCCGATTTTCGGCCATATATGCATGAGATTGAGCTTATTGAAATGTAATTTATAGAAAAAGTCCTAATCACCCTCCGAATATATTTTCTTATCTGAAATTCTGATTTTAAAAAATTAAAACACCCAAATATGAATAATAGAAGCACGCTATTGCTCTCCTTCATGATCCTGGCAAACCTGATGTTACAAGCGCAAACTGAAGCCAGCGAATCCAAATTTTATATAAAGCTTTATGGTGGATATGGCCTGATTACGCCGGGATCTTATAAACTTGTTTCATCCAGTAATGCCGGAGGTGCCAGTGGCAATACCTCCTTAAGTAAACAAGGGCTTGGAAGTGGGCTACGTGTAGGCGGTGGCATCGGCATTATCGTAAGTGATTTTCTGAACATAGGAGCGGATGTGGAATATCTCTCCGGATCAAAATTGAAAAGCAGCACCAGCTATCTTCCCGCCACCGGATTTTCTTATATCTCGCAGACGGAGATCAGCTATACGTCGCTGTCTATTACACCACATGTAATTTTTAAAGCTTTTTCAGAACCGGGTTATCTTATTTATAATAAACTGGGCATCATGCTGAATTTGCCGATGGATTTAAAGAAAAATCAGAAGGACTCTTCCTTCAACAAGGCTGCCTCTTATACATATAATGCGGACAAAGCAGGAGTATATAAAGTGGGACTTACGGTTGGTTTGAATGTGGCCCTGGGAGTACAATTCGTATTAACGGATAAACTAAGAGGGTATACCGAAATATTCGGCAACTACCTGGTTTTGTCGCCTGACAATTATGATGAGAAACGCAAGGAAGTGGCCAATGGAACGACCGTCAATTCCGACTATCACACCACTTTTATAAAGAGTGGACAAACATCCTACACAATGACTGGCAATACAACCACATCTACAGTGTCCGTTTCCGGCAATACTTTCAATATGCATACCGTGGGAATTAATATCGGAATCGCTTACAGATTTTAATCATGCAGCATACATTTTATAAGTTGCCCCTGAGGTTAGATCAAATCATTCAGAAAAAAAAACTGGCGACCTGTACGTTAAAACATTCCATTGCTCAAAATCTGCATCTTATTATTTCCACTTACCGTGGTGAAGCCGCTTACTCGGACGAATTCGGTTGCAGCTTATGGGATGAAGAATTTAATATCCAACTCAACTTTCGCTGGAAAGAAAATTTGTGCGATTCTTTAAAGCAGGCTGTTGTTCAATTCGAAAAAAGGTTGCAGTTGCAGGAAGTGAAAGTATTAATGCAGGAACAGAATGAATTAGTGGAAAAAGGAAATTTGCGTGTGCGAAAATGCCTGCATATTGAAATCAAGGGGATCATTACAAAAACAAACGAACCCTTTCATTTCAGGGATTCCATATTTATTTCCCCTTTGGCCCAGAAATAAAAAGAAGTCACAATAGAATAATCTAACGCCTTCTGAATTAAAATATAATTGGCATGAAACCAGTAAACCAATCTGCAAGAAGTTCAGCTATAAATAAATTTTTGGGATTTTATGCCATTTCATTGATGGCCGTGATACTGGTCGCCTATTTTTTATTCAATACACCAGCAGGCATTTTCAAAAATAAAATACAAAAATACAAAAGCACGGAAGCCGAACAGAGTAATCTTTTAAATAAAATAGACCGCATGACCGGTAATTTGAAAAATATTATTCATACAGATGAAAAGTATTTGAGCAGCAATAATGAATATGAAAAAGGAAGTTTACTCAGTAATCTTCAGGAATATCAGAAGAACATCAATGATGCATTGGTGAATCTGAAAAATGACAGTTCATCTTTTTTGTCACTGGTATCAAAAAAAGATTCTTACAACTATATCAATGTTTTTAATGCGATCATAACCTACCGCAATACCATCACTTCCCTGCAAAAGACTTTGGAGGGAAAGGGAGGGGACGCCTCGGAACTATTAAGAATGAAATCGCAGCTTGATCTTTGTAATCAACAACTGGAGATTTGCAAAATGCTTGCTGCGAAACCCGCACCAGCTGCTCCGGCACCTTCCGGTGGTGGTGGGAACAATGCAAAAGAAGCAGAGCTTCAGCGGTTATTAGAAAAGTGCCAAACCGATCTGGCTGCCTGCCAGAAAATAAAATCCGGAATAGCTGTTCCGGTCCCTGTAGAGCCTATAGGCAGTTCCAATGAAAACAAAAAAGCATTGGTATTATACGAAGCCGGCCAGGATCTGTATACGATGGCGGGAAAAACAAAAAACCTGATCGAAAGACGAGGAGTCCTTTCAGCTGCAAAACATCTTTTGCAAAAATCAAGTATTGATTATCCCGATAAGGACAAACTGAATAAAATGATCAATCAGATTGATGCAGAGTTGAGGAAATTATCGAATATGGGATAATAGCTATTCGTCCCGGATTCAGATTTTTATTAACAATTAACCAGAATAAATCCCATGCCATTTCCCGAAGAAGTTAAAAAAGCGATATCCATTGCCCGGTCACTGGCTAAAGAATACCGGAATGACACTTTTGGCGCACCGCATTTATTGCAGGCTATCCTGCACAATGAAATAGGCCTTGCTTCCTGGCTTGCTTCCATTCAAAAAGACATTCATTTCATGCGTGAATGGGCCGAGATCCGTATCGAAAATTATCCCAAAAATGGCAAGAGCACTGAGAATCCATCGGCAGACATTCCGGTAGCTACCACACTTGAACTGGCCGATCTGATCGCCCTTCAGTTAAACCATGATTATACGGATGCAGTAAGCATTTTTATTGCCTTATTGAAACCAGGAGTTGCATTTACACCCGACCAACTGAAAACATTTCCAGTTACACAAAAAGATATAATGGCTGCCGCGGTAGATGACAATGTTTTTCAGGAAGCTATTAAACCCCAATCAAAAACTGATCCTGACAGTGAGAATGCAACAGGAAAAAAGACCTCAAATGCACTATATAAATATTGCATGGATAAAACGGCATTGGCTAAGGATGGCAATTTAGATCCAATCACCGGAAGGGATAAAGAATTACGTATGGTGCTGGAAGTGCTGGGCAGAAGAACAAAACCCAATGTTATTATTGTGGGAGAACCGGGGGTTGGCAAAACTGCTTTGATAGATGGTTTCGCCCAATTAATCGTTCAGGGAAAAGTTCCCAACAGCCTGCAAAATGCCCGCTTATTTGAGCTGGATACCGGGGCCCTGGTAGCTGGCGCATCTTATAAAGGTGAAGTGGAGGACCGTATTAAAAATATTATCAGGGAAATAAAGCAATATGAAAAAGCCATTCTTTTCATTGATGAAATTCATTCCCTGCTCGACAGCAGAGGTTCTATCGGAACAGGTGTGGTAAATCTGCTGAAGCCGGAATTGGCAAGAGGTGAGCTGACTCTTATTGGTGCTACGACCAATGAGGAGTACAGAAAATATATAGAATCGGATGAAGCTTTCAGCAGACGGTTTGAAGTGGTAAGGGTAGAAGAACCGGATATACCCTGTGCTGTGAACATGCTTAAGCAAATTGTAAGACTTTATGAAAATCACCATGACCTGAAAGTGGAACCCGACGCACTTCTGGAATCGGCAGTCATGGCAAAAAGATATTCAAAAGACAGAAAGCTGCCGGATTCTGCTGTTGACCTGATGGACCGAACAATGGCTGCCATTAAAATGATGGGTGATACTTCTGTAAAAGAACTGGGCGTCATTAAAAATAGACTGGACATCATCTTAAATACGCATTCGAATGACCCGGATAGCTTACTTATAGAATTGAAAACCTGTTACAATGAATTAAAGGACAAACTAAGTCCCATACTATTGAATAAATTAGAAGATGGTGATCAGCAGCAAAACCCGGACCTGGAAATTCCTTCCTCTTTTTCTGAACACCTCCGGTCTCTGATCATTAAACTATCCGGATTCGCCGGTGAAAAAAAAGAGACCGTCACCAAACAAGACATTGCAGCTATCATATCTTACAAGACAGGAATACCACTTGGAAAAATACAAAGCAAGGAAAGAGAAAAACTATTGAGCATTGAAGAGGTATTAAAGAAAAGAGTAGTTGGGCAGGATCATGGTATAAAAGCAGTATCCGAAGCCATTTTAGAATCCCGCTCGGGATTGATAAGAGCCGGTCAGCCAATTGCATCTTTTTTCCTTCTTGGACCAACAGGAACCGGGAAAACGGAATTGGCAAAAACACTGGCAGACTACCTTTTTAACGATGAATCGTTTTTGATCCGGTTCGATATGTCGGAATTCAAAGAAGAACATTCTGCAGCACTGCTATATGGGGCTCCTCCTGGTTATGTCGGTTATGAAGAAGGCGGTGTATTGGTAAATAAGATCCGGGAGAAACCATATTCGGTGGTTTTGTTTGATGAGATCGAAAAAGCACATCCTTCCGTGTTTGACATATTTCTGCAGATATTAGATGAAGGTAAATTGCATGATCGCCTCGGAAAAGAAGGAGATTTTTCCAATGCAATTATTCTTTTTACTTCTAATATTGGTAGTGAGCTCATAGCCGATAGATTCAACAAAAATCAAATTCCTTCGACAAACGAAATGATGGAAATAATGAATAAGTATTTCCGTCCTGAATTCCTTGCCCGACTCACTGAAATTGTACCTTTTGCGCCCATTTCCGAAGAGAATGTAGTGAGCATTTTCGATATTCATTTGCGAAGCCTTACAGACCCTTTGCATAAACAAGGCATTTCGCTGGCTATTACCGGGGATGCTAAAAAGTTCCTGGCTCTTTCGGGATTTACTCCGAAATATGGGGCCCGTCAAATAAAGGGAGTTATACGGAATCAGTTACGCCGTCCCATTTCACGCATGATCATTAGCGGTAGTCTCATCAAAGGAAATAACCTGAAAATTTCGATGAAAGAATCGCCCGTCAGCGAATTGTGCTGGGACATTGAATAGCACATTCATCTATTTATATGGTTGTTGGGCGATATGATTATTCTACCAGCAGGCAAAGGTTTACGTTTACTTCAGGTTATCATTTTATCCATTATAAAATTGTTCTTCAAATTTTAAAGACATACATATTAATCATTCTTAAATCTTGCTAAATATGTTCAATTATGATATTGGTGGTCAGGAAAGAAAAAGCGAAGTTAATGAAGGCATTTCCGACATACCACAAAACCGGACTTTGTTAATTGAAAAGCTGACAGATGAAGCTCCGCTGTCTCCACAGATCATTCCGGATCTGAAAAGCATCAATGATGTTTTTGCTTTTTTCAAACCGACCAAAGAGGTTGAATTTGAAACCGCCGACGGTGCAGGCAGAACCGAACAATTGCATTTTTCATCTCTGGGTAATTTTGGAAAACAGGGTATCACCCGGCAAAGTACTTATCTGAACGAGTTAAGTCATCAATGCGAAGACCTGCAGAAATTCGTAAAACAGTTAAAGACAAATAAGATCCTGAGAACATTGCTTGAAAATAAAGAAGCAAAATCAGCCTACTTATCCTGCATTCAATCGCTCATCAATGAAATGGAACAATCAGCCTAAAACATTTTCAATACATCCACATGGCAAACGAAGAAAAACAAATACAGGAAACAAGCCCTGCAGTACGAGAATCAGTTAAATCACTTACGGTTGAACAGGCAACTGCCGCCCTTATAAAATATGGAGGTTTCGCTATTGTTGAAACCACTATTGATGGCGCACAAAACCTGAATCCTGAAAAAAAAGCCAGGAAAAAAATCTTCCTTAGTGAAGAGTCTAAAAAAGAAGAACGTTCTGCTTTAAAGCAAAGACTGGTAAATATTACCAGTCTGCTATCCGATTCTGATTCCGTTGCCGAACTGGTGGAGAATGCGCAGGCGAAAGCAGACAATGCTCAAACCCTGCTAAATAAAAATCTGAAAAATGCGCTGGAGGCCACCAGGGAACTGGAACGCACATACCGGTCCGTAAATAACTTTTATAAGAACACCGACCAGGATAAAGCAAAAGGTGTTTACATAATGAATGCCGGCATGGAACAACTTTCCGATCTGGACAACACCGTTTTCATCGACGCAGTTTCAGAAGAACTGACTCAAAATTATGACCGTCTTGATCTGCGCGATAATTATTCCATCCTGGCCTTACCTGGATATCTCGGATCTAAAAAAGCCGTGGATAAATGGGCGCGCATAGCACATAAGAATAAAGTAATGCTGGTAACAGATTTCGAACACCTGGATGGTGCGGATGATGTGCTGGATCTTTTCGAATCTGCCAATCTTACCGGCGGAGACGCTTATCTGTCCAATGTAATGATGACCTGTAACTGGCTTGTAGGAAGAGGCAAGCAACAGGATGTTGGAGAAGAGGAAGATTTATTTGTTCCACCGTCCACCGCGCTTGCCGGAAAAGTATACGGCACCCTGATGTCCCAGGTCGCCGCCGGCAGAAAATATGGTGCTTTGAATGAAATAGACGGAGTAAAGTTTCCACTGAAGAAAAGCGAAATAGCCCAACTGGAAAAACTGGGGCTGGTACCCATGGTCAATGAATATGGCAAAGTGATGCCATTTTCAGCAAAAACATTATTCAATGGCGATAATATCGGATTACAAACATATTCGGTGGTTCGTGTATTCGACTACGTTATAAAAGTGCTGATCGATTTCCTGAACCGCCGCGCATTTGAGAATTTTAATGTGAATACCCGAATGGATCTTCAGAAACAGATTGTAAAATTCCTCGATAGTATTACCGGACCAGGAAAACTAATTGAAAAATTCAAAGTGATCCGTTTTGAACAGGATCCGAAACAAAAAGACCGGATCTTCCTGGATATTCATATGACGCCTTATTTCCCGGCAAAGAACTTCCTGATTAAACTGGACGGACATAAAGGTGATGATCCGGATTCTGCAGAATGGCTCGCAGAATACGAACAGAATAAATAATCTTCAATTATATGGCATTCAAAGTCGAACTATCAATCGATAACCAGGTTTTTCCGGTCAAAGATTTTTATCTCGCAGTTGTGCGGGAAACGACTCCGAAAGGACAACCCAACTCCAGTCCATCCTGGACACTGGATGTAACCCTTGATGCAGTGAAAGATACAACGATAACCGGATGGATGATCGATCCGGATAAGCAGGTTGACGGGAGCATAACCGTTTATCAATCAGACGGAGTGGGAAAAATGAAGACGATTGAATTCAAGGGTGGCAATTGCTTTGGGATGATCGACCTGTTTATCCCTGAATTTGCTGAAACCAGTTGTTTCATAAGGATATCAGGACCCGAAATCCATGTCGGCAATGTTAAACTTTCAACTGATGATTAACACAAGTAAAAATAAATTATGGCCTCAACAGTAGATTTAGACCTCGATGGTAAATCATTTAAGGTTCTCAAGTGTCTCTGTAAATGCAAACAGCAATTTGATCAGAATGGGAATCCCGCCTCCGGCGTCAATGGAGGAAGTATCAGTTTGCTGATCGAAGGCAGCGCTGATGATGATTTCGCTTCCTGGATGTGCGACAGGCAAGCCAAAGACGGAACGATCAATTTCTCGATAGACGACTCGTCTTTTAAAAAGATTGAATTCAAAAACGGGTTTCTCGTAAAGATGCATGAAAGCTTTCATGCAGAGGGTATGATTAAACTTGACCGATGGGACCGTTTTACTGTATTTGATGATGTTGAGGAGAACTACATGTATAATCAGGTGCTTGACTATCAGCAACGGTCTGGCATGAGTTATCTGATGCAATGTTCCATATCCGCCGAAAAAATTTCCATAGATGGAGTTGATCATGATAATATCTGGTAAAAAACAGCTTTAAGTAATATGGCGCAGCAGGTTAGGACGAAAATAGAACTGGAAACTGAAAAAAAAATATCGCGTTTCAAAGACCTTGTCATATTCCAGGATTTGTTTCGCCATCATCGTTTTGAATTAACAGTTCCGTTTAATGAGCTGGAAAAAAAAGGCGAGCTCTTTTTTCAGAATTCACATAAAGATGTCTGCGGGAAAACCCTTTCAATATCTTTTGAACCTGTTTCCAAAAAAGCCCCATTTGATTTTCAATTTAAGGGTATCGTAACAGAAATTAAACTTTCTAATTTATCAGACTTTTCAAAGGTCTTTATCATTAAAGGTTATAGTACGACCATGTTGCTCGAAGATTGTTCTTTGAAAAGAACATTCATAAAAAAATCAGTACAACAGATATTTGAAACTGTATTAACAGATTACCCAGGAAATGTGATCAAAAAAAAACTGAACCCGAAGAATAGGAATCTTCTTCCCTATGTTGTACAGTACGACGAGACGAATTTTGATTTTATTAGTCGCCTGGCGGCAGAATATGGAGAGTGGCTTTATTATGATGGTCAGCAGATCGTGCTGGGCAGCACAGGTAACAGTAAGGAGGTGGATTTTATCATTGACGGAAATCAGTCCTTTGATATGTCGATCAGCCTGATGCCAGCGAAATTTAAGATGATGGCCTATGATTATACGAAAGACCAATCTTATAAAGGCAAATCATCCGGGCAGAACGTAGATGGATTGGGGCAGTTCAGCAAATTTGCGCTGGATGAATCTGAAAATTTGTTCAGCCAGGAAGCGCTGATGACTGCCAATAAACCAGTCTGCAGTCAGAACGAGTTAGACGAACTGATCAAATTCAGGCGCAGCGGTGTTGCAAGCAACCTGATTGTATTTCATGGGCGGGGTGAAAATCCGGATCTAACGGTAGGTACTGTGATCAATGTAAGTGCATCAAGTCCGAAAAAAGGTGGCCGGGGAAACCAGGAATCAATTGGTAAATACAGGATCACGGAGATTTCGCATTCCATCGACAGTAATGGAAATTACTCGAACATATTTAAGGCCGTGCCTGAAACAGCAAAGTTCCCCCCAGTAAATCCCTGGATAAAACATCCGGCAGGACAGCCGGAACTGGCGACGGTTACCGATAATAATGATCCGGATAAACTGAGCCGCGTAAAGGTTGCTTTTAACTGGCCGGGAAATGATCATGATTCAGATTGGATTCGTGTAGGAACTTTTTATACCGGTGGAGACGACCGTAAAGGAATGCAGTTTATACCTGAAAAAGAGGCCCAGGTGGTGATAGGGTATGAACTCGATAAGCCCGAACTGCCTTTCGTTATAACGAGCCTCTACCCTAAAAAAGATGGTATGCGTTCACGGAAAGGAAATAATGAGGAAAAAACTATTTATACAAAGGCAGGTAACCTGATCGAGTTAACTGACAAACAGGGTGAAAACAAAATACAGATAACCAATGTGAATAATGCAGATACAGCTATCCTGATTGAATTTAAAGAGAATGGTGCAATCACATTAAAAACAAATGGAAAAGTAAATATAGAAGCTCAGGAAAATATTTCGATCAAAGCAAAACAAAAGATCACGTTTGAGGCCAGGGAAATTGAAATGAAAGCAGATAACAAAACCACGATAAAAGCCGCTTCCATTTCAATCGAAGCGGATGCAACAGCTGAGATAAAGGCAAATGCGAGCGCTAAATTAAGCAGCGCCAATACGGAGGTGAATGGCGATGCGATGACCACGATTAAAGGGGGGATAGTTAAAATTAATTAACCATTGATAACAAATAAACCAACATAAGATGTCAACCGTAGCATTAATGTCAGTAGAAGGTAAAAACGTTGCTCCAATTAATTTCAAAATTGATTCATTTAAGACCTTCTCTGCTGTAGATGGAAGTGTTACCTCTTCAATCCAGGGAGGAGTTGTTTCTTTTGAGATTGACCTGGAAGAAGAAACTGACAGTGAGTCGTTTTTTGCACAATGGTTTGCAGACAATTCAAAAAAGGATGCGGTTGTTGACATTCTTGCTGTGGGAGAAACTTCAAGGTTTCTCTCCATTGATTGCCGAAGAGCGCAATGTGTGCATTATAATTTGATCGTTGACCAGCGAATCGATAGTAAAACACAAAATTCTACGGTGTTGATCCAGCTTGTCTCTTCGAACATTTCTATCGGGCAATCACCATTTATCATTGGCGGATAATAATTAATCTTTAATCAATAAATCTTAAAACTTACAATTATGCCATCAGCACTATCAGCAAAGTTCAAACTTGACGGAAATGAATTCTCCGTTCTCAGTTGTTCTTACTCCTTTGGACAGGGAACTAACGCGCAGGGGCAACCCAGCACAGATGTCCAGGGCGGAACCATTTCTCTTCAGATCGCCGCATCAGACGATAGCAGTATCATCAACTGGATGGTGGACCCTGGTGGAAAGAAAGACGGAAGCATTGCTTTTATCGGATCAGACAGTAGCGGAGGTGTGATAAAGGAAGTCAAATTCGAGGAAGGCTATTGTGTTGGATACTCAGAATCGTTTAATGCCAGCTCCAGTATGCCTATGACCATTTCCCTGAACATTTCCGCTAAAAAAGTAACGGTTGGAGATGCCTCACATGAGAAAACATGGAAATAGGTTCATCCTTTTTCAGAATATATTTTACATAATTAAATCATTTAAAATGGAGTGGCTAATAAAAACGACAGACTGGCAAGTCTGTTGTTTGGGACAAATAGCAGGCGGCACAGCGGTAGCCGGAGGGTACTTCCTGTTTGTATTTCACAGCGCGACAGCCGGAGGCTCCGCTTTCTTCGGCTTTTCAGGCGTTGGCATGGGTATCGGCGGAAATATGTCAGGCGTACTTAACCCAACGGATTATGGAGACATTTCATCTCCGTGGTCAACCATGAGCAATACATGGTTAACATGTGGCGTACATCCATTCAGCGCAACCGATTTAAACGGCGCGATCGGAAGAATATCATCCTTTGGAGGTGGGATTTATATTGTTGGTTATAGCTTCACTTATATTACAGCGAATCCCTTCATAAATCCGGATGATTATTATTTTTATACGCAGAGCGTTGGTGGACTGGGATATGGAGCCAGTAATGGTGGCACCGGCCTAAGCGGCGAAGTGTTGAAAGGAGCCTGGAACTTTCTGGGTGAATCTTCCTTAAAACCAAAATAATATACATTCAAATCATGGCAACCGAAGAATTAAATCAGAAATATTTTACCCGCGAGAGAGTACGCAACCGCATGCTCAAAAGAGCCGCTGAGAGCTGGGGCTTTCCGGAATCTGAAATGGATGATTTCGATCCGCTGGTGAATTTATTGATGGAAGCCTGCTCGGTTGAATTTGAAAAAATTGCCGGAGAGATGGGGAAAACCCAGAACCGGATGATGGAGCGACTCGCCCGCTTATTATATCCGGGCATGATCGATGTAAACCCTGCATACGGTGTCATACAGGTCAGATCTTCAGAATCGACAGCAGTTTTAAATCAGGAAGAACAGTTTATTTATAAACCTTCAGGCAATGACAGGAAAAGGGATAATCTTAAAACGGAACTTTTTTTCTCTCCCGTTAGCAATACAAAAATTTTTGACGGTAATATATCATATATAGCTTCCGCGCGTGAATTATATAGCATAACAGATGGTATCCAAAAATTGCAGGTATCATCATCCTCAAAAAAACGGGTTGATCTTCAGCATGTAGTATGGATTGGATTGGATCTGAATGAAGAAATAAATTCAGTGAACGGGATGTCCTTCTTTTTCAACTGGATGAATCAGCCGGAAAGTAATAACTGGTATCAATACCTGCCTTATACCGAATGGCTATTGGAATCAAACACGCTAACCAGGCACGGGGGAGTGCCCGTCAATGATGAGATTTCCGAACCGGTCAGTATTCTCCAAAGCGAATTTGATCCGATGCAAAAAATAGAGGCGCGGGTAATTGAATTATATAACCGCCATTTCATCAGTTTATCCTCAACAGAAAGTTTCGATGATCTGAAAATAGAAAGGAGGCCCTATCCCAGGGCTTTTGACCAGCTCTTTGATAAAAAAGATTTGCAGGCATTAAAAGAGCCTTTGTTGTGGATTGAGATTCATTTCCCCCCTGTTATACCTGTTGAAGCATTGGATACGGTATTTGTAAGTATAAATGCCATTCCGGTCATAAACCGAAAACTCAATAAATTCACTTATAAGCTTGTTCAGTACCTGAATATTGTTCCGCTTGAAACGGACGGTAGCTTTTTATCGGTCAGGGAAGTGACTAACAGTCAGGGACAACCGGTTAAGTTGGTGCCATTCGCCAATCCTTCAGGACTTATGCCAGAAACCTACACCCTTCGTTATGGGGTTAATCGTTTTGATGAACGAAATTCTTATGAAACGCTGGTTCACCTCACTGAACTGATCCGGGAAGAAAGTTCATTTTTTTCGTCGATGGGCGAGGACTTCCTGATCCATCATATTCGTGAATTAAACCAGGTATTGGCACGTATTGAAGACAAAGTAAAAATGCTTAATAAGAACCAGTCCCCTTTTCCTTACCTGGCAATAAAACCGAAACAACTAAATGGCAATATAATGATTGAGTTCTGGAGCTGCAATGGTGAACTCGCCAATAAAATACCTCTTGGATCTAAACTGATTTCTTATAAAAGCAGCAATGTATTGTCAAATACCATTTTTTTCATTTCCTCCACCTATGGAGGAAGGGATAAATTCAGCGATGCTGAAAAGGTTGACCAGTATAAAAAATCACTGTTATCGCATAACCGGATAGTGACCCTGGAAGATCTGAAATCGTTTATGCGTACAGAACTGGGTAAAATGGCCCGCGCCATCGATTACAAAAAAATATTTGTTGCAGGAAGCCATCCAATGGAAGGTTTTATCCGTTGCATGCAAATTGAAATAACGCCCGAACCAGGGAGCCTGGAACCGGAAGAATGGATTGAGCGCCTGAGGGATCTGACCCTTTCGCTGGAAAAACAATCTGTCAATAATATTCCTTACCGGCTAAACCTGGTTGCTTCATGATAGACTATAAAGAATTTTCAGGTCTTTTACAGGCGCTTCAATCAGATATTCGTTTTGAAGTTATTCTTACAGATCTGCTAACCGAAGACCTGAGTATGGACGATGTTGTGATCGAGAGTGAAAGCCTGTTTAAAAGAAATTATCATTTCGATATCGAGAGCAGCGGCGAAGTAGGATATGACAGCAGCAGAAAGAAAAAACTGCGTTTTGTTGTTAACAGGGAGGGGATTTACGACCAGCTTCCTGAAGACCTCTTTCACCAGGTATCAGAAACAAACAATTTCTCAGATAAGCATGAAGCCATACAGGAGATCAAAGAGCAACGTGATCTCGAAAAACACATCCGCCGGTTTTTTCAACCAATAGAACACGAATTTTATAACCAGCGGATAAAGCTGGAAATGGAAGAACGGAAGTTCCTGTTTGAAACCAATCATGTATTACCGGGAGATATTTTTAATTATCTGTGGGATCTGCCGGAATTCCTGGATGATCTTCAGAAAAGCAAACTCGGTTTACTGATGCCGGTTATTAATAAATTAGCCGGAAGAAAGGACCTCCTGCCCTTTATTTTTGAGAGTATTACCGGAGATCCGGTTGAGATCAGGGAAACGGTCCCGCGAGAGCATGGAATAAATGAAACTCCCGTTCTGGGCAATATGCAATTGAGTGTGGACAGTATTTTAGGTGGGTGTTTATGGGATCTTCGATCTGCATTTACGATAATTATTTTTGTATCTGACTTAAGTAATCTGTTAGATTATATGCCGGCCGGAAAAAAAATAATTCTGCACGAATTTCTCTGCGATTTATTTATGCCATTGGATTCGGAAATTATTTTTGAAACTGAGTTTACAAAAGACTCCACTACATTTTTAATTGAAGACGATTCGGTTTTTCAAGGAAGATTAAATTATACAACCATTATTTAAAGCACGCATGTATGCCTGGAGATATTAAACACTTACCCGTGAACTGGATAGACGGAATGAAAATTTCCAGGAAACATTTTGAGCAAACCGGTTTTTATACTGAAAAACTAGGCAGGGATGTTTCAGCTTTGCACCTGACCGATTATAATTTCGGTATTTTACCGGTTGAAGGTTCTTTGGATTTATCTGTCTTTTTCGATTCGGCTCAATTGATCACTATAGAACTCAAATCATGCAATGCTATTACTCCAAATGGAAGCAGAATTCAGATTGGATCTGAAGATATTCACAAGCTGAGTATAAATTTTAAAGAAATTTCGGCCAGGTATAATCTCCAGTTATTGCAAGCCCAGCAGCTATTTATACTTGTTACTATAAATCCGTTTGAGCGCTTGCCTGCCGGCACGCCCATAATGGAAGAAAACCCTCCCCGTCATCCTTTTACAAAACCGGAAATACGGTTGGATTTATTGCCAGGTGAACAATTAAATACGACTCAATTGTCCGGCAGCCTCATAATTGGCAGGATCACTTATCAAAATGGCGAATTACAATTTAGCACTGATTTTATTCCGCCGTGCACTTCAGTAAGCAGTTTGCCCATTCTGGCTGACTGGTTTACAAAATTCCGCCAATCTTTAGATAGTTGGGAATTATCGTGTTTGAAAGTGGTTCAAAAAATAAATTCAAAAACGCAATCGCAGCAGCCAAATGTTCTGGCGAATAATATTCAAAAAATCAGTGAAAAAATGCTGGAACAATTGGTGAAACAAAAAATCGGATACCAGTGGATTCTGGGAAAATCTGCTCCCGTTTATTTATGTGTCTCTTTACTGGAAAATATTCAATTTGTGCATACCATGTTGCAATGTTTTGCCGAAAAAGACCGCGAGGAAATGCTGAATTATTTTGCAGAATGGACAGAAACGACTGCCGGCACGTTGGAAAATCAAACCCTGCGTGTTTTGCAACTAAATTATAACCACTACGATTACGGATCGCTGTTAGATGAAATTAACCGGTGCTACCTGGCTTATGTCCTGATTTTTCAGAAGCTCGCGCAGTTGGAATTTATCGGCAAAAAGAAAGGACAGAGCATTTTTGTGATCGAGCAGGAAGTGAAGGAAACAAAAGCTACCACCCAAAACCCCATTCAAAAATCGAATAACCGCTGGAGTCCATTAACCTGATTAAAATATTATTTATGAGCAGTCCCGCGGCAAGAATCGGAGATATGCATGTTTGTCCCATGCTTACACCTGGCCTTCCACCGATACCTCATGTAGGTGGACCGGTTACCGGACCTGGTTATCCGACCGTTTTAATCGGAGGAATGCCTGCGGCTGTTGCGGGAGATATTTGTGTTTGCGTGGGACCTCCGGATATAATTGCGATGGGATCAAAAACAGTTTTGATTGGAAATAAGCCTGCCGTCCGGATGGGCGATCAAACGGTCCATGGAGGAACCATTATTGCAGGATTTCCTACTGTGCTGATAGGTGGATAATTATCTCTCTGATCTCCACCTGATTTAATTAAATCAGTTTGACTGTTGATCATGAATACAGAGTCGCCTATAATGTCAATGATGTTATAGGATGATCGCTAAAAACGCTATATTGATCGGGATTTAAAAGACTGGTCATGAACCCTGGGAAAAAAGAATACAAATGTTTCATCGTGGATGACAATGAGATCGATCGTCTTACTACGGCATCTTTTGTCCGCAGGTATTCATTTATTAAAATAGCAGGTCTTTTTGATTCTGCCGGTCCCGCTATAGAAGCTGCGGAAAAGTCACTCCCCGATGTTCTTTTTTTGGATATTGACATGCCGGAATTTAGCGGTCTTGATCTGAGGGCTCAACTCAAAAAAGTGCCTGCCTGTGTTTTCATTACTGCATACCCTGAATATGCAGTGCAAAGTTTTGAAGTTAATGCACTGGATTTTTTAACAAAACCTCTCAAATCCGACCGCTTTGATATTTCCATGGACAGACTTCAGTATTTTCTGGATATACATTATAAAGCTGAATTATTAGATCATTCGTTAAATGAGGAAAGTTTGTTCATTAAGGACGGACACGATCACATCAGAATTCAGTTCTATGATATTATTTACCTGGAAGCGCTCAAAGACTATACAGGCATTTTTACAAAGGAAAGAAAATATTGTGTTTTGACGCCATTGGGAACCCTATTGAAAGAAAAGGCTTTTCAATCTTTTATCCGGATCCACAGGAGTTATGCTGTGCAGAAACATTATATCCGTAAAATTACTTCCAAAGCGGTAATGGCTAATGATGTCCTTCTGCCTGTTGGCAGAAGTTATAAGGAGATTGTGGATACTTTGCTAATTCAATAATATATGAAATTCATTCTTTTTATTTTCTCTTTTAGTCTTTTGCAGACCGGGCTTTTTGCCCAGACAAAGGGTCAGTCCCGAATTGATTCGTTGCTGATGGATCTGAACACATTGAAAGACGACTCCGGTAAGGTGAGAACCCTTGGCCGGCTGGCACAAGCTTATTTATACGTTAATCAAAAAAAAGGGATTGAATATTCTGAAAAGGCATTAGTGATCGCAGAAAAAATGAACTGGAAAAAAGGAATTGCCAATCTCGAGAATGATCTGGGATTGATCATCGGGGATACCGGCAACAATATCCAGTCAAGAGTTCACTTTGAGAAGAGTTATGTTTTAAATAAGGAATTGAACTCTTCATTTAACATGATTAACAACCTGAATAATATAGGCAGGAGTTATCAGCGGGAATCCAACTTTTCCCTTGCCCTGGATTATTTTTTTAAGGCACTGGCCATTGCTCAGGAAATTAAAAGTAATGAACAAATCGCCCTGGTCGGAACCAATTTAACGGCCAGTTTCGCCGCACAGAAGAATTACATTAAGAGTCTGGAATATGCCCGGATGACTCTGAAATACGCAGAACTTTCCAATACTCCAGACAATATTGGAAAAGCCCTGATGCAGATCGGGATAATCCAAATTGAAATCAAAGATACGGTTGAGGCCAGGCGTTATATGGCGAGGGCGTTAAAAGTATATGAAGAGATGGAAAATCCATCTGGCGTGGCGCAGGTATTGGGCAACCTTGGCCCGCTGGAATATCCAAATTATAAAAAGGCAATAGAGACCATGTTGAAGGCCCAGAAGATAATGGATGAAATCGGAGCGACATCCTATATGTCCATTGGCAACTTGGGGAATCTGGGAACAACGTATTACGATCTTGCAATGCATAGTGCCTCCGCTCAAAAAAAAGAATTGATAGATAATGCCGAATTCTATTTAAAACGCGGAGTGCAGCTCTGTAAAGAAACAGGCAATACTGAATACCTGGCAGTTATTTCTAATAATCTGGCTGATCTGGAGGAGGCAAGAGGCAATTATAAAGCCGCATTGGGACATTATAAAACCTATTATTCCATCAACGATTCCCTTTTTTCCCAGGACAAAAAAAATGAACTGGCCGGCATAGAAGGCAAACACAATATCGCCTTAAAGGATAAAGAAATTGCTATCAGCAAACTGGAATTAGCCAGTCAGCATAGAACACAGCTTGGATTGATTGTGGGTCTGGCTTTATTAGGAATAATCGGAGGATTATTGTTCTGGCAAAGCCGAATGCGTAAAAAATCGAACACGACCCTGATGGTTTTAAACAATCAACTGGATGAGGCAAACAAAGTAAAAGTGAAATTTTTTGGTATCCTCAGTCACGATCTCAGAAGTCCTATCGCCAGCCTGATCAATTTTTTGCACCTCTTAAAAAATGAGCCGGAGCTGCTCGCAGCTGACGAGAAAGCTGCCTATCAGCAACAGATCAGCAAGTCTACGGAAGAATTATTGCAAACCATGGAAACTATGTTGCTCTGGAGTAAAGAACAGATGGAAAATTTCAAACCTGACATAAAAATGGTACAGGTCAGTGAATTATTTGATTACCTGCAAAAGTTTTTCCCTCAAACATCGCAGCTCAATATCCGGTTTGATAATCCTGAAGCACTCATGGTTTCCGGCGATGAAAATTATCTGAAAGTAATCATGCAAAACCTTACATCCAATGCCATTAAAGCGCTGAAGAATACACCTGGCGGTGTAATTGAATGGAAGGCCAGGAAAGAGAATGCGCAAACTATTCTATCCATAACAGATAATGGACCGGGAATAAATGAGGAGCAGGTGAAATCGCTTTATTATGAAGGTAGTGGATTCAATGCCAAAACCGGGTTTGGGTTTCATCTGATCAGGGATCTCGCCAAAGCCATTCAATACCAAATTTCGATCGAATCGAAACCTGGTACCAGTACAACTTTTGTTTTGTCCTATTCATAGTTAATTTATCAACGGCCCTTGCGATGCAAAGGCCGTTGATAAATTAATTAGAGCTTAATTCCTTTCGATAAGTTATCATTTCGCTCCCCGAGTGATCGATAGCATTTCTTGAAAACGTTGTATAATTACTCCAGGTGCCGAAACCATTTGGTAGTGGGGCCTTCCACTATCAGGTAGCCACCGGAGTTTGGCCCTGATTCAATGAAGTTGACCCTCCAGCTGACATCTCCTTTGTGATACTTTTGTGCATGTGCAGCCAATGACTTTTCGAATGCCTGCACTTTGTCTGTTTTTACAAAAACACGGTTGAAGCTAATAACGGTTTTTTCCTGTCCTGCTGCGAATATGGGCAGAAGGAACAACACGAGAAATGGTTTGCTCATGTGTAAAATTTTAGAGGTTAAAAAAACGCGTCCGTAGAGTAAGAAGCAAAAAGGAGGATTAATGAGTTCCGAGGTAGGCCTGGATACAGTAGATTCTAAAGCTACAAATCTTAAATGAACTCTTTCTTAGGTTCATTTTTATTTTTTCAAGTTTCGCCATGATCCAAAAAAGCGTTGACATTAAACTAACCCGCCTCCGGCAGGTCCGGGATCAAATATGTCCATTAACGTTACAATCGCTCAAAGTGTGCATTGATAATTTATTGATCGAAGTCAAATTTCATTTTTTGGGCGGGAATATATCCCCTGGAGCCTCAATTATTATTGGCCATTGCTGATTTATTATTATTAAATTGCATAATAAGCTAATTAAATACCCCTTTGCCCATCTTCCCAATACAAGCCCAGTGCGTCAGTTTAGCCCTGGGGTAGTTATGTTTAGCTGATTCCCGCTATATGAAACTTAGGTTAGTTTTCTGATAAGTTACATTTCACTCTGATACATTTCAAGAAAGAATCTGTTACTCCATTTTGCTCAGGTTAATGGAAGTTTCCTGCTATACTGTGCCGGATAATAATCCGTCGTGGGTCAGTGAAACGGTCAATGAGATAAATTCTTTTATTTTTAAACTGCTTCAAGATGAGATGGTTCTTCCAGGCAATTCAAAATTGTTCTTTTCTTTTGTTGTTCTCTTTTTTTGCAACAATTAGCCAGGGTCAAACACCCATCGAATTAAGAATCAAAGATTTTGCTGTCTGGGGAGGTAGTGCTTCACCTAATTCTTATAATAGTTCTCAAGGAGTTTTTATTGGTAATGCCGTTTCCATCCAGGGTAACGTAGGAAGCAATCACTTGATTGATGCCAATAACCTTTTTAGTATATCAGGAAATATCTATAGTGGCAATATTATTTCTCTCGGCAATCTTGGAAAAATTACCGGTAATGTTTTCGCAGCTAAAAAGGCACCTAATTATAACGGCAATGTAATCTCAGCTGACTATAGAGTTATTATTACAGGCAATCTTACTGCCCAGGGAAAGATAGTGCTAAAGAGTCTCGGAAGTTCCCTTGCAACCTCCGTAACCGGCCAGGTATCTGTGCCATCACCTACCGCAACCAATTATTCGGGACCAGTACCCACGGGAGGAATTGACAATTTAGTTGCCCTGCCAGTGATGCCTGCAATGCCGAATAATACAGCATTCGATAACCAGGCGGGTACGACTAACATAACCAATACACAAACTATTTCTCCCGGAAAATATCGCAAACTTGCACTGACAGGTGATAAGACGCTCACATTTAACGGTCCGGGAAATTACATCTTTGAGGAAGTCGATAATAAACTCAACTCCAATAAACTTGTATATGATTTTAAAAATACCGCCACAGGTTCTATCAACATCTTTATAATAAAAGACGCGAAATGGGGAAGACTTTCAGTTAAAACTGTAAACGGAAATTTTCCTTCCCGTATCTATACTGAAATCCATGGTACCGGATCCACTAATAGCGGAAAGGCCTTCAGTATTATAGGTCCCGTGTTGATACCGAACAACAGTTATGTCTGGTTAGGTAATATCTGGGCTCCGAATGGTGGGATAGAATTTAAAAGTTTGAACCCCTTTAACACACCCCATGTATTAGGAGCATTATGGAGTGCTAAAAGAATAGAGTTGGATCAAAATCTCAAACTCGTTTACCAGGCTACAGCAGTTGGTACGGGACCCGGTTACATAGATCCCTATTATCCTCCTCCACCAAATGGAAAAGTAGCCGCCGCCAATAATAAGATAGGAGCAGAATTGATTTCACTCACTCAAAATACCGCAGCTATTTCAGCGATCCCGGATAATGAAATGTTTATCCTGGATGGCACCGGCAATGTGAAGATAGAAGTAATCAGCAAGCAGCCTAATGACAATACATTGAAAGGACAACTGGTGACCCTGGGCATGACCGGTATAATAGATAATGGCCCGCATCTTCAAACAATAACGGGCGATTTTCCTGTTAACAAAATTAGCCAGCTCGCTGGCAATACGCGGATTGAATATGTTCGTCCATTATATCCCCCCATCAGCAATACTGGATTTATAAACAGCCAGGGTGATATGACCATGCGTTCAAATAGTGTAAGGGATAGATTTGGGTTGACGGGTAGTAATATAAAAATCGGTGTGATTTCAGATAGTTATGATGCAAAAGCAGGTGCGCAGACTGATGTTAACGAGGGCGATCTTCCCGGGGTAAAATCAAATGGACAACCTGGTGAAAATCCGGATCCGGTGCAGGTGGTAGAGGACCTGGCACAACGTGGTAATGATGAAGGAAGGGCAATGTTGCAAATTGTACATGATGTTGCTCCAAAGGCAAAACTTGCATTTCATACAGGATTTCTGAGTGCGGGCCATTTTGCTGCTGCCATTCAAAAACTGGCTTCACCAAGCCTCCCAGGTGGCCGCTGCGATATAATTGTTGATGATCTGACTTATATAACAGAACCATTTCAAAGAGATGGCGTAGTCGCCCGGGCAGTGAACGAGGTCGTATCCCAGGGAGTTACCTATTTTACTTCTGCAGGTAATTTTGGAGACAAATCTTACGAATCGGTTTTTAATGGTGTTACCAATACTTCCGTAATGCCTACCGGACAGATTCACAGGTTCGGAGCCAATGCAGCTGACCTCTATCAAACCATAAATCTTAAACCCGGCTCTTATACCATCGCTTTACAATGGAGTGATGAATTTAAATCTTTGGGCAGTACAAATGGTGTTCAAACAGATCTGGATCTTTACCTGGTGAGTGCAAATGGATTCCAATTGTTCGGATTTAACCGAAGCAACCTTTTTGGTGATCCCTTTGAAATTTGTGCTTTTACAGTAAAAGACACAACCAATGCCAAATTGATGATTGTAAGAGCAGCGGGCACGTCTAATGTGAGGTTTAAGTATGTAATATTCCGCGGTGAGCCTACAATCCTGGATTATAAAACCGGCACCTCTACTGTTGTAGGTCATGCAAATTCCGATAGTGCGATTTCAGTAGGTGCCATGCTCTATGGAAATGTTCCTCCTTTCACACCAGTCTGGCCAGGCGTAGCTTCTTTCTCATCAAGAGGTGGAACTGTTACGCTGAGGAACAATACATTCAGTACCCGGAATAAACCTGATCTGATCGGTCCCAATGGTGTAAACACATCTGTGAATCTTGGGGGACAACCATTTAATGACGGGGACATACATCCGAACTTTTTTGGAACCTCTGCTGCGGCGCCACATGTTGCTGCAGTAGCGGCATTACTTATGGAGGGACGCAAAAAATTCAATCTGCAAACCACGGTAACGCCATACGAAATCCGTCAGCAATTAATTTCATCTGCCGGAAAATTCTCTTATCTGCCTGGTAATTTTTCTTTTGAAGGAGGCTATGGCTATGTGCAGGCTGATTCTGCTATGGTTAAAATAGCTAATGGGCGTCCAATAATCTCAACACTGACAGCAGTTAACCCAGGTGCTCAAAACGGTACTCAGCCATTTATGGTAAAGATAACCGGCAGGTACCTCGCAGCTAACACACAGATCTATGTGAACAATTCGCCGGTTCCGACAACAATTTCTATAAATCCAGCCACCGGTATTGGCACAGCTACGGCTACTGTCCCGGCTATACCTAACGGCCAGGATCCCACATTCCAACTATATAGCCCTCCTAAAAGTCCAAGCGGACTAGATGGTGGCAAATCCGAATCACTGCAATTTTTCAGCGCAGGAGTTAAAGTAATAGTGCGTCCGGAGAATAAAAGCCGCAGGTATGGCCAGGAAAATCCCGCTTTCCATCCAGGTGTTTCGGTAGTGATTGGTTCAGACACTTCAGACATCAGCCAGACAAGCCTTTCACTTGCCGATCTGAAGCTGGACAACCTGGTGTTTGCCACTAACGCTTTGCCGCTAAGCAGTCCCCGGGCATATGCAATTACCGTTGAGCGCGCCACACTATTGCCAGCCAACGATCCACTTAATGCCCAGTACACTTTTATTTTTGCGCCAGGCACCCTGACAGTAGAAAGAATGACTTTGAAAATTACTCCGAAGGATAAAGTCATTAAATATGGTGACGATCTAACTGGCATTGAGTACACCTACGACCTGGATCAGAATGGAGTTAATTCTCCTCAGCTCCTCGAAGAAGTTAAATCACTTCATAGAAAATACCTGGCAGATAACGGCCTGATTGTTCTTAATGGGGTTAAAGCTATTAATCCACTGGCTGCGCCGTTAGATCTTAGCAATGTCAGCGCTATGGCAAGCTTCCAGTCTGTACGCAATGCCAGGAAATTTGTTGTGGAAAATGGCCAGTTGAGGGCACTTGTAAATAACCTTGATGTTTCACAAATTGGTGAACAACGATTTATTGTTGACGTTTCTGCGCAGTCATTGTTGAATTACAAAACGGATTCAGCAAAATCTATTATGGTAGAAGCTTTGGCAAATCAAAATGCCAGGGCATTGCTGAATGTAAAAGCATTAACAAGTGGAAAAGCTGAGGCTGCGGTTCCCGGTGGCGACCTTCAACCGATGGTAAATGGCCAGTTGTTGGCGATGGTGAATGGCCAGTTGAAGGCATTGGTAAACGGACAGCTCAAAGCATTGGTTAATAATGTAACTGTTGATGTAACGGATATATCTTTCCTAAATGGTCAGTTACTCGCACTTGTAAACGGTGTCTGGGAAGTAGTTCCAAACGCACAACTACTGGCTATAGTGAATGGGCAAGAGGTTACGGTTGATCTGTCAATAGCAAACGGACAATTAAAAGCCCTGGTGAATGGCGAGGAAATGTCGCTTGTAAATGGTCAGCTCCAGGCAATTGTAAATGGACAGCTGTTGGCCCTGGTGAATGGGCAGTTAAAAGCTTTGGTTAACGGGCAACTCACGCCATTGATTAACGGCCAATTAATGGCAATCGTAAACGGAGAGATCGGACCATTAACAAATGGTCAGCTCCTCGCAATAGTAAATGGGCAGCTGATGGTTTTAGAAAACGGCGAACTGGAAGTTGCCGAGGATCTTCAGCTTGCAAACGGCCAGCTAAAAGCGTTGGTGAACGGGCAGCTAAAGGCGCTGGTAAATGGCCAGCTGAAAGCATTGGTGAATGGCGAAGTAACAGATGTTCCAACTACAAGCTTTACGATAGTGAATGGACAATTGCAGGCGTTGGTTAACGGTCAGCAGGTAGCTTATGTGAATGGTCAGTTACTTGCACTGGTTAATGGCCAGTTGAAAGCTTTGGTAAATGGATCCGGAGTCTCAGTTCAAAGCGTAAAGCAATTTGCAAATGGTCAATTGAAAGCACTGGTGAATGGATCTTATATTCCCATCGCAAATGGTCAGTTACAAGCCCTGGTCAATGGTCAGCTGCTGGCTATGGTAAATGGACAGCTAATGGCACTCGTGAATGGTGAATTAACTTTTGCGATTTTCGCAAATGGACAACTGAAGGCACTGGTCAACGGACAATTCGAACCATTTACAAATGGACAATTGAAAGCTATCGTGAATGGACAGCTGGCTGAAGTTAATAGCTACACGATAGCAAACGGCCAATTAAAAGCAATCGTCAACGGTGAAGAGTGGGTATATCCGAACGGCCAGCTGAAGGCATTAGTTAATGGCCAGTTGCAGGCGCTTGTCAATAACTTTGACGTAGGTGGTGCAAATAACAATACAAAAACCATGGTAGTGGTTGATGAAGACGATATCAATCTCCAGGCCGGTGATGTTGGCGGCATGTTCTCAATGAATATGATTACAGGGCTGGAAGCAGGCTACCATAATTTGTTCCCGGGCGCTTTTGTGAATGAGAACTTTGAGGTAACCTATGGCGCCTCAGTGGTGCTGATCACAAAGAAACCATTGTCCGTAACCGCTGAAAACAAAACAAAAAATCCAGGGGAAGTTAATCCACCGTTAACAGTCACTTATAATGGGTTTGCATATAATGAGACCGAGTCTGACGTATGTCAACCGGTTGTATTCCCGCCAACAACCAAGGTTATTGACCAGGTGGAAAGACGTACAACTTATACCAACGTATTAGTTAATGCAACGTCCAATGTTTATCATGCAACGCCTGGTGAAGAGCTGACTTTAACCGCTACCTGGAACCAGGTTTATTTCTCCGATTTTATTCCTGGTTATGTTCAATATTGCCCTGGTTGTATAACTCAAAGCTATATCGGCATGGCGAATGATCAGTTCACTGGAAATATCTTTGATATTTGTTCTGACGTTTCAGGCACAGAACCACATGCAGGATTAATTAATCAAACATTTACGGCCCCAACAAGACCTGGTGTTTATTATATTACCCAACAATCATCTTACTGGTTCTCCTGCTATCAATTTGGTCATCTCTTCCACGACCAGGATGCAACGGATGCAATAGCAGTGGTTATTGTATTAACTCCCGGTGATGAATCTTCAGGTGCCGTTACGCCACGTACTACCGCTTCAATCGAGTCTCCGCCTGGTGATTATCCAATAGTTATCGGTGGTTGCTACTTCAATTCGAATTACCGGATAGTGTACAAGGATGGTACCCTGACGGTTAATGAAGCCGTCAATTTAAAGAGCGCCCCGAAAACTGTAGTAGCAGCAAAAGTAGTAACCGAAAAACCAGCAGAAGCTAAAGCAAGGATTGACATGATTTATCCTAATCCGGCTTCTTCTGTACTCAGGTTGCAGGTTAAAGGTGATTTGCAGAATGTCAGGGATATCCGGATTTATGATGGATTGGGTAAACCGAAAGCTGCACCTTTGAGGAAAATTAGTGAAGGCATCTATGAAATAAATGTATCAGGGCTATCAAATGGCATACATATAATCGAAGCAAGGACGGCGGCAGGAACCAAAACATTTAAATTTATAAAAATTTAAAAAACAGGAGAAACAGGTTTGCTCTCTGTTTCTCCTGTTTCAATACAGCAATTCCATTTGTTAAGTAAAGTGTGCTACCATGAATATCAGAATCTTTTTTTTGCTGGTGATTTTAGTATCCGGTTCTGCATCTTATGGACAAAAGGAACTGAACAAGGATACAACAACTGTTAATGCTTTAAACGCGGAAAGTAAAACGCTTGTCGGCAGCGATTCTGCCAAAGCCATTGGCCTGGCCTTGCAGGCGAAGGAAATTGCCCACGAATTACAATATCCCAAAGGGGAAGCAATGGCATTAAAGAATATCGGAATGGTGTACTACATGAAAGGGATGTATGCAGAAACCCTGCCTTTCTGGAGCGAGTCGTTGGAGATCTTTGAAAAAATTGGTGAGGATATTGGTATCTCAAATATGCTAAATAACATCGGGGCCATTTATCTTACCCAGGGTGCAGATGACAAGGCGCTCGAATACATGCTAAAATCTTTAAAGCTTGCTGAGAAAGCCGGTGATACTTTAAGGATTGCAACAGCACTCGGAAATGTCGGTGGGATCTATCACAATAAGGAAGACCCTGCTGCCATCAACTACCTTCTAAAAGCCATTCCATGGTTGGAGGGAAGCAGATTTAAGAAAGAATACATCGGCGTTGTGGGTAACATTGGAGAGATATATTTTGTCAACTACGATTATGATAAAGCTTTTGAGTATTTCAGGAAAGCGTTAAGAGCCGCAGAAAATACGCCCGATGCCGCATTTGCTTACAATGGTATAGGGAAAATATATATGAAACTAGGCAAATATGATCTGGCTCTTGAAAATCACAATAAAGCTTTATCCATTGCGGAAAAAGAAGACGACAAGCTGCAAATAATGCGCACTCTGGGAGGAATTGCAGATGTTTATGAGAAACAAAATAAGACTTCGCTTGCAATAGAATATTACAGCCAGGCAAGAGATCTTGCACAGCAGATGGATGACGTGAAAATTGAATTAAAGGATTTGTATAAAGATATGTCGGCTGCCTATCAGAAACAGAATGATTTTGCTAATGCTTATTTGTACAGGACCTTGTATAGCGATATCAAAGACACACTTTGGAATCTCGATACAAAAAAGAAATTAAACCAACTGCAGTTCGACTTCGAACTCGAGAAAAAAGAAGGTGAAATTGTTTTGCAGGATGCAAAAATAAAATCTGAGAAGGCGGCCCGTATGGGTGTACAGATTGGATTGGGCTTAATACTTATAATTGCATTTATCATTTACCGCAACTATTTACAAAAAGTAAAAGTCAATAAGGTCCTTGACAAACAAAAGGATCAGATCGAACAGCTGTTGCTGAATATTCTGCCTAAAGAAGTAGCTTCCGAGTTACAGACAAGCGGCAAATCATTACCGAGGCATTTTGAGGAAGTGACTGTTCTGTTCACAGATTTCAAAGGTTTCACTTCAATCGCTGATAAATTATCCCCTGAAGATGTGGTTGAAGAGCTGAATGAATGTTTTATGGCTTTTGACAACATCATGGAAAAATATGATCTTGAAAAAATCAAGACCATAGGTGACTCTTATATGTGTGCCGGAAATATGCCTTCGCCAGATCCGGATCATGCTTACAAAATGATCAAAGCTGCTATGGAAATACAGCATTTTGTAGAGCAGCACAATTCAACCAGGCAGGAAAAAGGACTTGAAGCATGGGAAATCAGGATCGGAGTACATACAGGACCTGTTGTTGCCGGTGTGGTTGGCAAAAAGAAATATGCCTATGATATCTGGGGTAGCACTGTTAACATCGCAAGCCGCATGGAAAGCAATGGTACACCGGGCAGGGTGAACATCTCAGCATATACTCATGAAATTATCAAGCATCGCTTTGAATGCAGCCATCGCGGAAAGATCTATGCAAAGAACCTCGGCGAACTGGATATGTATTATATAGAGTACGAGAGATCAGTGCCTGATGCACATATAGCGCGTGTTGATGACAAGGAGATGTATTTACATTTGCAATAAAACCTGGATTTTACTGCGGATCTAATTTGCGGTTTTTATTTACGGACCTGATTGTGTTTTTTATTTACACTCATTATCGAGCACAGCAATAATTTTTGTATAATATTCTCTTGCGCGTTCAGGTGTGCTGCCTACGCAAACAACTCCCAGTTTCCCGTATTGCGACAGCGCGCCTATCAGATGAAACATTACACCTTCCTGTATTGTACCATCAAAATGCAGATCGTTCATCATTGCGATATCAATCAGGTCATGTGGTGTAAGACCTATATATTTATCGCTCTTTAAATTATCTGAAGTGAAATAATACCTGGTAAGATTTCCTTTGGATATATAATATTTTCCGTCATCAGCATTATATGTTCCATTGGTTAAAAATTGAAGCATGAGAAAAGGATGCGTAGTCCCACCTTTTCTCAGGTTGATCTCGATAGCATAGTGCTTCCAACCATCGTTTTCTTTTACGGAAATAAAATCAACAGCAAATCTGCCGAGCACACCCCTTTCCCGCAAAACATCTGAGACCCGCTTTCCCATCTGCCCTATCTCCACGGCGTAATCCTCTGCGGCCGGGAATTGTGCACCAATATAAACCTGCCCGCTTTCGCCGCCTAATTCCTGGTCATGCGTAGAAAGTATTTCACTGATACCCGTCGGGGTTATCCTGCATTGCACGGATGGTGATTCCTTTCTTTCACCATCAATAAAGGCTTCAACTATTCCTCCCATCTGCCGCAATTTAATAATGAACAAATCATAAGAAATATCAACTGCCACCATTTTGAGTTTTTCGCGAATATTTCTGCTAACCCATTCTTTTATATCAGTTGCGTTTTCAATTCCGGAAAAAGAAAAAATGGCATTACCTTCTCCGGAAAACCCATCATTAACTTTAACTACGGCTTTACGAATCCGGGGATACTGTTTTTTTAACTGGCTTAAAGAAACAATTATATCTTCTTCAGAGCCCAGGTCTTCGAAACCAGGTGGAACTAATAAACCACATTCCCTGAAAATTTTTCGGCTGTTACTTTTGTTCCCTAAATCAGCAAGGTCAGGATCACACCCAAAAATGGGAATTTGTAACCTGGTGGCTAAGGTCCGTTCATAAGCAGTCACATTAAAACATGCCATATGAGTATCCCTGTCCCCCGAAATCAGATCATGAATGCGTTTTAATAATCTTGGCCTGTCAAGAATTTTGCGGGTCAACGATTTTGAAGACGAATCATGGCAACTTAACAAGGTCAGTCTGCGAAGGGCATGATAACCGGTCATACCCGGAAGCATATGCAGGTAATAATCTATAATGACGGGATCAATGGTCTGGCTTGTGACATAGATTACATTGGTCCTCGGCATGCGCAACAGCATCAGGAGGCAAAGCATCCTTTCCTCATAATGATTGATTCCGCTGACTTTGGAGAGTATTTCTTCATCCATAGTAAGCGACGGAATAACCACTACCGTTTTAGGCGCCAGCTTATCGGGGAATATATGCTCAAATTGCCGGCAAAGCTTCTCCTGCAATTTTCTGAAGATCATTATTTCAGCTTCTGATCCGACTTCCGGAAAGCCGGCAAAACCATTTTCTGAAACGGATTGATTCCTGGTTTCTACCATTGGGTTGTGCATTGAACATATTTTACTGATAGAATGAAGAAGGGTTGCGCCATTCCTGCCGGGTATTCGCGGCTCTGCTGTATTCCTGGAAATTCTTTCTGTAAGTTATAAAAATACCGTTGACAATAAAAAAGTTCAATCGCAGGAAGCTATTGGTTGGAAACCAGTTGATAGGTTATATAGTTATGGCGCCCTTTCATTTGAGAATAAGCAACTAAAGCGCTTGTTTCATTTATTGTTGTGATTACAGGAAAGCTCGCTGATAGCGTATCTGTTGTAATAAATTTCGCCGCCATGTTTTTCCCATCTGCTGCCCTGGTTTGAATCCCAATTTTTTTGATTGATTTATTGCCGATATCTACCATCTCATCCCAGACAATAGCTAACCGGCCGCTTTTGAAACTGGTTAACTGGGGATGGGAACCAAGCTCGCTCACCGGGTTTCGGGGTGAATAACTTATGCCATTGTCCTTTGAACTTGCATAATAAGAACCCTTATTTTTTCCACCCGTAAACCATGCAAATTGTAGTCCCTCTTTATTTTCCGTCATCGAGGGTCCTGTGTGGGGACAACCATTTATCACCCAGTTATCATCACTTATCCGTTTGGGTTCAGAAAATGTTTTTCCACCATCTACAGATACTGCATGAACCATATCCCTGATACTATCATTAATCACTCCCCTGTACAATGTATGAATACCACCTTTGCTGTCTACAAAAAGATCAGTGCGACAACACTGGCAACAGGATTCAGCAATTCTTCTTTCTCCGACAAAACCTTTTTTGCCTTTAGTAGTTGCAAAAAATAAAGCTGATCCTTCTTTACCATTAGTTTTCCTGTTATCCAACCAAATAACACCCACCTCACCATTTGGCAGCAGTGCGACATCATAATAGCGCTGATCGTTTGCCGATGTATCTGGCACCAATGATTTTATTTCAGCGTTCCAGGTATTGCCTCCATCAAAAGATTGGGTGTATGAGACCATACCTGCGAATTTATTTTTTGTGCTGGTACTTTTTGTGCCCCAAAGTGCAATCACTTCACCGGATTCTTTGAAAATAATTTTTGGTAAGTTTTCCCCGTGGGGCTCAATGTCTTCACTGCCTGGAATTACAATCGGACTTCCGAAAGTTTTGCCATCGGGAGATACTGCATAACAAAAAACAGCGGATGAATCATTGATCATCCTTACCCAGGAAAGCACGGTATTACCTTTATTATCCTTAGTCAGGTAAGGGCATTGGCCGGGCAACGTATCCGCCAACATTTCATTCGATGCAAATGGTTTTACAGATTTTTTATCGCCGCCACACGCAGATAAAATAAGAGCAATAAAAATTGTTGCGATACAAAAAGTAGTTATAAAAAGTCGATTCATTTTTTATTGGTTTTAAGCAGGCTACCGAATTCATAAGATAATCCAAAGTTGAAGTTTCGGGGATCGGCCAATTGATAACTATATCCAAAAGAACTTTTGGTAGTTATATAGGAATAATAATTATCAGTTGCATTAAGAACATTTATCCATAGTTCCAGTCCTTTAAACTGATAGCCTGCCCTTAGGTTTAAAACATTATATCCTTTGTATTTAGCTGTATTCTGAGGGTCCACATAGTAACTACCAATATGCTGTAATTCTGCACCTATTCTCAGACCTTTTACGAAACCTGGTTTATACCATATTTCTGAATTGTACATCCAGTTTGGAGCATTGTTCATTTGATTGCCGTTGTATTTAGTTCCTTTTTCGACGAACTCCACAAAACGATGTTCGCTATAGGCACCGCTAACCCGGAAAGAAATTTCTTTTGATGGTGTTGCCATCAATCCAAACTCTATCCCTTTGTGCGAGGTTTCACCAGCATTTTGATTTGCGAACGAACCATTGTCTAACTTGACGGAAACGATTTCATTTGTTCCTTTAAGGTTGTAAATACTCAGGTCGACACTCAACTTATTTTTGATCAGTTCCGCCCACCCACCGGCTTCGTAATTATAGAAAACGGATGGTTCAATATTGGGAACTTTTACACCTGTATATAGTTCAGAAACCTGGGGTGGAACAAAACCCTCGCTATAATTTACATAGACCCCGGTCCGTTCTGAAAAATTATATGTAAATCCAACTTTAGGACTGAGACGTTCGAAATTATTTACCATATCCGGAGATCCGCTAAAGGAAGATGGCGTCAGATGATTGTCAAAATCATAATGAAACAGATCGTATCTTAAGGAAGCAACAACCCTCAATTTTTCGGTGGGACTGAATTCAAAGTTTGCGAAAGCTGCATAGTTATTCAGCTTTGTAGAATAATCGGTGAGTGAGCTGTCAGTGTTTTGATAGCTTACATACTTTTTAGTTGTAGTATCCTTTTTTATTTTGATGTAATTTGCATCGAATGTTGATGGACTAAGATCAACATTTACACCTCCAATAAACGTAGCATTCTTCCATTTAATCTGTTGCTTATGCTGAGCAATAAAAGAATAGCTTTTGAAGCTGCTTTCATTGATTTCTCCATGCGCAACATCTTTTTGTCCTACAAAAATATTTCCCTGCTTCCTGTAATCATCTTTCACCCGGTAAGCCGGATTTTGACCAATTGCATTATCACGGTATAACGCTGTTAAGGTCGTTCTGCTTCGGTCGTTCCATTTATGGGTTAATGTAGAGTGATATCTGAATGCATCTACTTTTCTATAGGTAAAGGTTTGAAGGTTTTTAAAGCTCCTGGATGCGAACATGGCACTATCTATTCCCCCTGATATATCGCTGTAATATTTTAGCCAGGTTATACCATTTGAGAGACTTGTCTTTTCGGAAAAATGATAATCCACTCTTGCAGTAAATGTGCTTTTGTGAAAATCACTGTATTCCAGATAACCATTGCTTTTATCGGCATGATATCCGCTAACAACAAAACCCCATTTCCCTTTACTCATACTGGTAAACAAATCTGCCCGTTTATAACCAATATTATTCCCTTGTAAAGACAACTTTAAAACAGGAACCACTGTTGGCGCAGCTGTAATTAAATTGACAACGCCGCCGATAGCCTCGCTTCCGTATAATGAAGAAGATGGCCCCTTGATCACTTCGATACTTTTCACAGAAGCCATGTTTATTTCGAGTAAAGCATTGTGATTGTATAAGCCTGTGGTTCTGATGGGGATTCCATCTTCGAGATATAAGAACAGGCTTTTTGTAGTCATAGGCTGACGAATACTCATCTGGTGCTGCTCATTCCCAAGATTAACCATATTTACTCCACTTACTTTGTTCAGTACCTGGTCCAGGGTTGTCGGCTTATTATCCTGGATAGTTTTGCTACTCAAAGTAGCGATCGCGACGGGTGCTAATGAGCGCTTAACACCTTCGCCCCGGTTGGCAGAAACAACAACCTGTTGAAGCATGGACTGTGAAGAGACTAATGAAACTATATTTTTATGAGGCGAAACGGGAATGTTCTGAGTTGCGTAACCAATGGAAGTAACAGAAACAGATTCGCAATGAGTGCATTTTAATTCAAAATCACCATTGAAACCTGACACTGAAATATCCTGACATCCCTGGTGTGAGCAATGGATGGTGGCACCGGGTACAGGCTCTTTTGTTCCTGCATCCAGGATTTTGCCTCGCACTCCACCCTGGGCAAGGCCGGGCTTGCCAGGGACGGACTGGGCAAGACCGGACTGCGCAAGCCCCTGTTGCGCAAATATTAAAAGGATTGCCATGAAGGCAATGCCATTGAACTTTGACATACTCTTGGTTGAGTTGGTGTGAAATGATAACAAGGATCCAAATTAATTCAGTGCATAACCTTACAATACGTGCAAAGTGACGAACTGGTTTATTTGAAGCATAGATTGATCATACCAGGCAGGGAGGACGAAAAATTCCCATTACCAGAACTGAGGGGAGTACGGCTACGGGATATTGAGGATATCCGGCCGAGAAATCGACATTTTGAGAAGGAAGTATTGCGAAATAAGACTTAAAGCAGATAACCTGGTACTTATTTTCCAGTTTTTGTTCCGGTGTTTGTTCTTCTTGTTTTTGTTTTTCCAGGATTTTCTTCGCCAGCTGGCATTTACCATTACATTTTAGTATGGGTTTCGCCTTATTTTCGCAGTTTTTTGAATAAGATGAGGTGTTCAGATAATAATCAACCACGAAACCTCCCATGTGAAAGGTTTGAATCGCGAAGGCAATTAAAAGGATTATGGATAACACAAATCTCAACATACAGAAATCAGATCAAAGCTACACCAGCCAGGTCGATAAAAAACGAAATTTCCTGGTTAATATTCTGTAGTCAAAAGTTTATTGTTTTTACACCGCTACTCCTTCAACCACCGACAGATCATGTTGAAAGGGGACAATCCGATTCAATTTCAGACCAGCTTTCAAAAAAATATTTTCGAACTGGCTGCGGGTACGTTCTTTTCCACCAATAAGGAGCATAGTAAGATCAAGCAATTTAAACGGACTTGGCTCATTACCTTCCTGGATAATCGCTTCAACCACCAATACCTTCCCACCAGCATTCATCGATTTTCTGCAATTCGTTAAAATAGTAATAGCATCGTCATCACGCCAGTCATGCAGGATATGTCGCATGATATAAGCGTCACCTCCTTTAACTACCGAATCGAAAAAATTACCCGAAACCAATTGGCATCGATCGCTCACACCGCTTGCAGACATATTGTTTCGGGCACGATCTATTACTTCAGGCAAGTCAAACAAAATCCCTTTTACAGCAGCGTTTTTATTAAGAATTGCTGAAATCACTTCGCCATTACCACCACCGATGTCAACGACGGTATTGAAGGCTGAAAAATCATAGGTGTCGACCATGGGTTGCGTTTCTCCCCCATGGATATCTGTCATCATACGATCAAATAGTTTTCCTGTTTCAGGATTATTAGTCAGATATTGAAACACAGGCACACCGAGCGCTTTCGTGAATCCACCTTCTCCCGTTTTCACTGAAAATAATAATTCATCGTAGCCTTTATATAACATATCGCCTAAAACCAGGGCCATTGCCTTGATAGATTCAGGCCCATCTTCTTTAAGAGATTCCGCAAGTGGGGTCAGCGAATATTTCCCGCTTTCATCGATACTAAAAATCCCGGTACTTGCCAATGCACGCAACAAACGGGAAACCGATTCTTCGTTTGCACCAGATTGTTTTGCTAATTCTGCACCGGTCATTGGACCTTTTGAAGCTATAATGTCGGCTATATTAAGTTTCGCGGCTACATGTATTGCTTTGGTCATGACAAATCCAAACAGCATTTGATTCAAGACCAGCCTGGGAGGAAGATTATTTTCCATGTTTAAGGGGTTGTTTAGGGGATGAAGCAGGGGGTTAAAATATCTTAATAAATATAACAATTTGTAATTGATTACAACCTCGTTTCCAGCCTGGTCTTTTTCCAGGACCCCAAAAAAAACCAGAAAAAAATTTGCGTAGTCATATAACTACATATATATTTGTAGTCAAATAGCTACATAATGAATTTAAGACGTGATGTGTTTCAAGCCATAGCAGATCCGACAAGAAGGGCTATTCTTCTGTTGGTTGCTTCACAATCCATGACAGCGGGTGCAATAGCTTCAAATTTTGACACCGCCAGGCCCACTGTTTCAAAACACCTTCAAATACTCACCGAGTGTGAATTGCTAAAACAAGAGCAAAACGGGAGAGAGATTTACTATCATATAAATGCAAAACAAATGAAAGAAGTAGCTGACTTCATTGAGCCATTCCGCAAAATGTGGGATGACAGGTTTAATAAACTGGAAACAATTATGAAACAATACAAAACAAAAAAATAATTGCCATGGAAAGAAAAACAAAAATAAATGCTGAAGACGGCAAGCAGGAATTGGTGATTACGAGAGAATTTGATTTGCCGCTGGAATTACTGTTCAAAGCATATGAGGAACCGGAATTTGTTGAGCAGTGGATGGGAACAAAAGTATTAAAACTCGAAAATAAAAAGCATGGCAGCTGGCAATTTGAAACATCAGATTCTAAGGGAAACGTGGTGTTAAGGACTAATGGCGTAATCCATGAGTTTGTGCCGGATCATAAAATCATCCGCACTTTTGAAATGGAGAATACACCTTTCGATGTTCAGCTGGAGTTCCTTCAATTTGAAAAACTTACTGAAGAAACCAGCAAACTCACCATGCATATAGTTTATAAATCAGTTGAGCTCAGAGACCAGATGCTGCAGTTGCCCTTTGCCCAGGGTATTAATATGGCACATAACCGTTTGCAGGATGTAGTTAGTAAATTAAAATAAAACGCCATGAAAAAAAGAAATAAAATCATCTATTGGATTGCTACTATCTGGCTTGCCTTGGGAATGATTTCAACCGGCATCGTACAGTTATTAAAAATGAAAGAGGAAACAGGTTTTATTATCAAGATGGGCTATCCGGAGTATCTGCTACCATTTCTGGGTGTTTGTAAAATCCTGGGGGTTGTGGCAGTTCTTATTCCCAGGTTTCCTTTACTAAAGGAATGGGCTTATGCCGGGTTCTTCTTTATGATGTCGGGAGCACTGTATTCGCATATTGCAATGGGCGATCCTATAAACGAGATATTCCCACCATTGCTATTGTTAATTTTGACTGTAGTATCCTGGTATTTCAGGCCTGCGGACAGAAAAATAATTGTAGCCAGTCTTTCAGTTAATTAATAATTTAATAGTTCAGCTTATTAATAATTTCAATAGAATATTGATAATTAATAGAATGATGACAAACTAATAGAATCATCGCAAACAAAATAGCAGGCATGACAATTGACGATTAATATACTAATGATAAAAAAATGAATCCTAAAGTTGATTTCTATTTTAATAAAGCAAAAAAGTGGCAGGAAGAACTCGTCAAATTAAGAACTATTGTTCTTGACTGTGGGCTCAATGAAGAATTGAAATGGGGAGTTCCATGTTATACGTTTGGGAAAAGTAATATTGTTTTGATACATGTATTCAAAGAATATTGTGCACTCTTGTTTTTCAAAGGAGCCTTATTAAATGATCCCGATGGTATCCTGATCCAGCAAACGAAGAATGTGCAGGCAGCGCGACAGATACGATTCACCAATGTTCGCGAGATATCCAGGATGAAAACCAACATCAAAGCTTATATCTATGAAGCCATTGAAGTAGAAAAGGCCGGTTTGAAAGTAACATTAAAAAAGACTGCAGAATTCACCATGCCCGAGGAATTCAAAAAGAAGCTCAAAGAGATGCCTGGTCTGAAAGCAGCTTTTGAAGCACTAACCCCAGGCAGGCAAAGAGCATACAAGCTCCATTTTTCTACACCTAAACAATCCAAAACACGGGAAGCAAGAGTGGAAAAATATACGCAGCAAATCCTGAGTGGAAAAGGATTAAATGATTAAAGATTTATGATTCAGTTTTCGAATAATTAAATGTTTGAAATAATTATAAAAATGCTTTCATGAAAAACGTTAAAAGCCGTAAACAGAAGTTATCACAAGAACAAGGTGAAGAACTACTTAAAGTATTGAAGGCCCGTTTTGACAAACATATGAGCCGCCATAAAAGTCTTAAATGGGCTGAAGTAGAAGCTAAGCTGGAAGCCAATCCTGAAAAACTATGGTCTCTTGATGAAATGGAAATTTCCGGTGGTGAGCCTGATGTAGTTGGTTATGATAAAAAATCGGGCGAGTACATATTTTATGATTGTTCAGCTGAAAGTCCAAACGGCCGCAGAAGTATTTGTTATGATGGTGAGGCACTGGAGTCAAGAAAGGAAAATAAACCGAAAGATAGCGCTTCGAATATGGCTGCCGACATGGGCATTGAAATTTTAACGGAGCAGGAGTACCGGGAGTTGCAGCAACTTGGAAATTTCGACCTGAAAACATCGAGTTGGGTACAGACTCCAGCTGAAATCAGGAAGCTTGGTGGCGCACTGTTTTGTGATCGCCGCTACGACCAGGTGTTCCTGTATCACAATGGTGCGGAATCATATTATGCCGCCAGGGCGTTCCGTGGTTCGCTAAGGGTCTAAGTTTTAACGCCTGCCCGCATCCCACGCCTTTAACTAATAGGTAATTGCATTATTAACTCAGCTCCTTCCTTGTTTCGTCACCACGTTTATCTCACCACCCTGAGCTTTTACGATATCGTAGGCTAATAGTAACTACCTGGAGAAGGGACGAGAACGAAAACCCAGTTTCATTTTGGCGGGTTTTGACTTATGCTCATAATTAGCTCTTGGTGCCTATACCTTAGAAAAATGACCATAATCAGGTTTTTCACTTCAATAATTAAGCATTGCCCGTTACTTAATATTTATTTGTAAATTATATTGCCGTTCCCCCTAACCACTTTCCTTCATTTTTGTTTAAAGCCGGATTTCCCACTTCAATTTAGTAAAAAAAGGAGCCGTCGCTGTTTGGCTGGTTATTCCGGATGATGTGGCCGGTTGGACAAATGGCTTTTCGGCACAGCACAGTCGATGGCTATTTCTTCCTGCAAAAAACTCACAAATAATTAAAAATGATGAATACATTCTTATCAGTCATTACAATCACCCTGCTTTTCTTTCTGTGTAATACGACAGAAGTATCTGCTCAACAAAAAAAGACAGACCCGGATATAAAAGCAATAAGTAAGGATAAAACACCAGCTGTTTACGATACTGCGGGGGTGCTGGCTGTAATGGCCAGAAGGTCCCGGGCTATGCAGGAACGCAATGCTGAAATTCACCGTTTGAATTATGCACCGAATGCACAATGGTTGAATGCTTTCGGCGTGCGCATCACGGGTCCGGATTCCATTATAACATTCCTTCAGGGCTTATACGATGATCCCGGCTATAAAGAATCGGTTAAGATCCGGGAAGACAAACCTGAAATTACCTTTATTCGCCCCGATGTAGCAGTGGCGCACCAATACGAGGAACTGGAAGCACAACGAATAAGAGGTATCTTACTGAATACACGAAAAATTCATATTACTCTTGTCATCTCAAAAGAAAATGGAAAATGGCTTATCGGGAACCAGGTAATTATGGATGAAAGGGAAGTTCAGAAACGGGCGCAGATAACAAAGGATTCCACTGCTATTATACAACTGTTGGAAAATGATTATGCAACAATGGGTAACTGGGACATTGAAACACATGTAGCTAACTGCACAATTGATTACCTACTGGTAGAAAACGGTGAAATATGGAACATGGAAATGGAAAGAGCGCATTACAGTAAGAATAACCACCGGAAAATTGATCGCAAAGATTATTTCAATTTCAAACATGTAAGCATAACAGGGGACCTGGCCTATGCCGTTTACGGTTTAAAATCCGTTATCATTGAAGAAGGCCAGACAACAAACAAGGTTTGGAATGAAAGTGTTGTATTCCGTAGAGAGCAAGGCAAATGGAAAATTGCTCTTATCCATTCAACACCTGTTCTACCTGTTAAATGATCGAACGCAACCGCAGCATTCGCTACCATTTCAAATACACCCTTGTTCCTTCAGGACTATTTTCAAAACTCAGATAATAAGTACCTGATGCCGCATCCCATGATGTTTTCACATCAGTCAGCTTCTCCCCTTTTGAATCTGTCAGCACCGTTTCTGTAGGAGCTTTCGGCAAAAGGATACGCATACTGTTTGTTGTATTGACCGGACTTTTTGAAAGAAACGAATATTCATTCGATTTTACCGACTCTTCATACACTCTTGAAGCAGCAGCCAAAACCTGTGGCTGTTTTTTATTCCTGACTCTTCCAAGGTTATAGAGTAGCGCCTGCTCTCCCGGGGCAATCGTTTTCTTTGTCAACACCGGTAATTGCGGATCGAAAAGATCGATCACCGGCTCATTCACAGTATACGGTTCCTTGCTAATACTTTCATCCATTACGGAAACGATGTCATAAGGTCCTCTCTTTAGAAAAAAAGAATTTTTGAAGATGAGTTTGCCTGCTTTTGCATCTTTTTCGTAGGCTTGTTTTATGAGTTCAACAAAACGTCCACCTCCTTTGGATTCCATTACAAATTCTTTTGGGTGCTGACGAATAATATATACAGCACCTTTTACAACTGCTACCCGCTGATCCCCGGAAGCTGGCGGTTTTATTTTGAGAAGCTCGAACAAATGCGCTGAGGGAGCTTTATAATTATTTCCTTTTGTATTCCACCATTCCATCACGGTTTGATAAGGATCGTCATCACGTCCGCAATAAACCAGCACACCTCCTTTTTTTACCCAGTCAACAAGATACTGATGAGAATCAGAAGACAAGGGTTTCATATTCGAATAACTCATCACCAACACTTTGATGTCTTTCAGGGTTGCAGGATAAGAAAGATTTTCGATATGCACCGTTTCAACAGGTACTCCTAATTTCAGCAGTGGAAACGTTTGACCATAGAAGTTAGAGAACTGTGGATCCTCGAAACCGTTGTGTGTAGGAAAGCGCTGAAACATCAGGGAATTTGCCATTAGCACTCCTATCCCCGCAGATCCTGTGACACGCTCATTTGTAACAGGCATCTCGTTCAAAACGTTTACCATTACCTGCATCTGGGTGGAATAGTATCTCGGGATCAACACTCTTTCTTCGCTGTTCGCCAGTTTATATGGCCTTGTATAGATACGCTCCGGCCATGGCATCACTTCATAATCAGCAACCATGGGATAAAGAAGTTTTGCCGTGAACGTGGCCTGGTAGTTCTTTTTATAATCGGCCCAATCCCTGGGCCAGTCTTCGATCGGATCGGTTAAGAAAAATAATTTTCTTTTTGTGGGCGTGGTCATTGAAACCATTGAACCGTATTCGAGAAAAGCATTTTCAAAAACACGTTCTTTTTCCAGCCCATCAAAATAGGTAGGTTCGCGGGAAGTGCCTGTCCATACCTGTGCTATATAACCATCAATACTTGGCAAAGAAGCGAGGCTCGCTTCAGGACTTACAATTTTCCATGCTGAATAATTCACAAGCGAGTGTGTAGGAATATAAACTTTCACATCAAGGCCCTTGCTTTTGCCATATTCCTTTGCATAAATAGATACATCTTTTATGGTGTTATAATACATCTGGTATTTCAACTTGTTACTCAGATAGGTATTCTCCGGCGATTCGTGTTGTGCCCTCCATGGAAAACCATAGTATTTCTGCCATTCCTCTTTGAAGAGTACACTATAGCCTCCCCTTGCCCACATTTCAGGTTCCTCCAAATGAATATGAGTAATGCCTGCATCAATTACTTTTTTGATAACAGCCGTTTTCATGTATTCGACATATGAGGGTATCGGCACAACATAAGGGTTTTGATTGCCGTGCATGATCTCTTTGCCATTCTGTTCCATCTGCGCTACATCAAGGTGGTTTTTTCCATCCCATTTTCCCAGGTAATAATCTTTGTAATCACCCCAGGAAATCCCCGTCATGAAATGAGTTTGATAATTCCGGTCTCTCCATGATTTTACCCGCTCTTCAAATGTCATATTCGCGCGATCGTTTGCGCCGTAAACAATTGCTATATCTGACCGGACATCAATTTCAGGACGCCAGGGACTACTCGTCTGAAAGGCGGTTTTTTCTTTAAGCTTTGTACGGGCCGTATCAGCTTTCTGCGCAATCGCAACGGCAGAAACTAACAATAAAAAGGGAACGAATGCTTTTCTTATCATCTTGGAATTTTGAGATAATTGTTCTGCAAAAAAATATACAATTTTATAATTCCGCTACAAATTGGGATTTATTCAAACCAATTACTGCGAACAATTATTTTGGCAAATCTACTCTCATAGCTGCATTATAATTGTGACGACGGATATTTTCTGTTGCATAATTAATTCTCGCAGCTGCACGGATAAAGACGGTGCTTCCAGCCGGAATGCTACCATTTGAAGTGATAGTGATAGTCTGCCCTAACAATGCGTCAAATGCATTTCCGGTATAACCTATTTCTGTGGAGTACCTATTGTCCCATTCGCGATAGCCAACAAAAGGTACCTGGCTTACAAATAAGCGCAAATCTGTTACATTCTGCATATTATCACTGTAACCACCCATAGGTTCGATCTTCGATTTGAATTCGGCGGGACTGACAGCTCTTGTAACCCTTACCCTGGCGATGATCTTGCCGCCAGCGATTACCGGGTCACCAACCCATTCAACTTTCAGAAAAGGCTGAACTTTAAACTCAATCTCAGTAATACCTTTAATATCTGTATTGATTGATTCATTTGCAATAGTATCTCCGTTAGCCTTTCTTCTTACCATAGGAATAAATGCACCGTCCACTCTTACATTGTAGTTTCCTGCAAAAACTTTGGTATTTTGAAAATTACCTTCCTTCATACAGAAGAAATCAAAATTATCCGGAACAGGTGTCTCTTTCCAACTCAGCTCACGCAGCCTTATACGGGTACCTTCAGCACCCTGATCTGTTAAGACCGGCTCCCCCGTAGCAGCATCAACTACCCTTCCTTTGAGAGTCTCTGCAGGCAGCTCGTAATTATCCTTCTCACAGGAAGAGAACCCGGTAACAGCAATTAATATTAATATGCCGTTGAATATCTTTTTCATCAGTATATTTTTTGATTTGCTCCGTTTCATTTCTTACTTTTTTCAATTTGATAATGTAGTTTCTTTCTTTAGAAGTTAACGACCTGGCTGCTGATCAATAACAGGGCTCTTGGCAACTTCAGCGGCTGGTATTGCCAGGTAATATTCCTGTTCAATGATGCGGAAACGTTTTCTGCTTTCCTCCAACCCGGCATCGAAGAAATACTTACCTGTTGTGGTAGAATAGAAAGGATACAGACCTTTGTAGAATGCACCATCTGATTGGGTGAATCCATTTAACATATCTGAGTGTTGGGTTCTCCAGCGCCTGATATCCCAAAGGACCTTATTTTCGAAAGCAAGCTCCTTTCTGCGTTCCTTGCGGATAATAGTGAGACCGTTGGATCCAACCACTTCACCTGCACCAATTAAAGGACTGGCACCTGCTCTTTCACGGATGTCCCTGATCGACTCGAACGCAGTCTGCTGCAGATTTTCGCCGGAGATGGTCTGGCCGGCAGACAATAATTCATTGGCAGCTTCTGCGGCGTTCAGCAGTATTTCGGCATAACGCAACAACACAAAATGCTGTTCGGAGCGTGCTTCCAATACCAATGCCTGGGACATATTTGGATTGAGCCATTTACGAACCACAAATCCTGTCATAGCAGCTGTATTATCCGCCGTGAAAGGACCACTCTTGCCACTCGCATTCATATTACCTCCGCCGGGAATCGGCACAACTTCGTGTGTTGTACCACTCTGCGAAAGGAATAATTTTTTTCCACTGGTAAATGCACCTTTCGCTGTATATGCATCCACCTGGTTATAGTTAACAGGACCTGAAACTGTGTAATTAGGTAAGCCACCATTAACCACTCTCAGGGGAGTTATACCGCCAGCAGCATCGCCTGTATAAATTCCTCTCCGGATCTCAATCACCTCTCCCTTGAATACATCGCCGGGAAGGATAACATATGCACGAAGACGGGGCTCAGCATTGGCAAAAAGGTCAGTGATCTTATCAAACATCAGGTACTTGCCGGAATTATCAAGCACTTTGATGGTACCATCAGGATTTTTATTGAACCCATCAAACAACTCCACAAAATCCAGCGTTGGACAGTTACCAGCTGAATAACCATTCCCTCCCATCAGCTGACGTGGGATATTGTAAGCATCATATCCATGTGCCAGGTCAGGGAATTTGTATTCTTTTATATAAATATTCTCAACACTTGAGGGATCTGAAAACATATCTACCATGTTCTGGTATTGACCTTCTTTATCAACAGGGGACCATTTCTTTTTATACAGTGAGTATTTATTACTCTTGATCACCTCACGTGCAGCAGTATACGCTTCTTTGAAATATTTTGCAGAAGCTGCAGCGGCGGTACCAGGGTCGAATCCAATAACGCGAACTTTTGATTTGTCGCCAAAGCCTGTAATCTTATTGTATTTAGCTACAGAACCTGCAAACAACATTGCTTCAGATTTAAATCCATAAGCAACAAATTTGTTGGCATAACCTCTTTTAGGGCTTGTAGCGTTAAGCATTACGATGGCTGAGTCATAATCTGCTAACACCTGGTTCCAGGTTTCCTCTTCTGTTGAACGTGCCACCTCAAGTTGAGCAGCAGGCATTTCCGGATAGTTAAGTACAGACTTAACCAATGGGATTCCACCATAGCGCTTTGCAAGCGAGTAGAACACCATTGCTCTCGTAAAATAACCTTCGCCGATGAAGTGCTTATATTCATCTGCCGTAAAATTGGCTTTGTATTCAGGCAAAATTTCGATCAGTCTATTTGCATCCCGAAGCAGGTTGTAGGCACGGACCCAATAAGCACCATTACGGAAAAATCCTTCCGATGTCATCGCTTCACCAGCATCACGACCGATGGAAGCACCTTCGTTAGCTCCGGGAGATACTAACCAGTCATCAAAAAATTGTCGCCCGGGTGAATATTTGAAGTCTTCAAATGGCATCTGGCTGTAAAGCCGCGACATGTACACAGTGAGACCCGCTGCGCTTGAAAAAAGATCTTTGTCCTGCACCACGTTCATGGGGGGTACGTCAAGATATTTTTTGCAGGATATAAAGATGCTGCTAAGGGAGATTATAATAAATATAGAATGTTTGAATTTCATGACAATCAGAGTTTAATATTTAATCCCACAGATACAGTTTTATTCAATGGATACAGGTATCCAAAGTTGTCAAGCGGATGCTCAGGGTCCACAAACTTCACCTTGGTAAAGGTTACCAGGTTATATGCGTTCACAAAAACGCGGAAGTTTTTCATTTTAATCTTCTTCAGTATATCAGTTGAAATTGTGTAACCAAGCTCAATAGATTTCAAACGCAGATATGCGCCGTCCTCCACATTGAACGAAGAGTTTTCGTCCGGTGTTATGCCTGTGTTGGCAAAACGGCCAGGTACCCATTGAGTTGAAGGACTATACGGATCTGCTTTGGGATCTGCAGGATGCCATCTGTCCATAAACTGCTCCATCGCTCCCGACTCCCCGTTACCCCACAGCGGTATGCGAAGTTGTTCACCATAAATAAGTGAACCCATCGCCGAACCCTGGAATAAAAAGTTTATGTCAAAACCTTTGTAAGCAGCATCAAACATAAAGCTGAAGTTCATCCAGGGGAATTGGTTGTAATGAATCGGATGGACATCATTTCCATTGATCTCACCGTCACCGTTCCAGTCTTCATATTTATAGTCGCCGATAAGAGTTCCCCTACCGATATAGAATGGATTGTTATAAATGTCTTCCCATGAAGTAAACTGTCCTGCACCTTCAAGACCATTGTGAACACCCTGTAAACGATCGTTCTGATTGTTCTTCCAGTTACTCCATGAGCTACCGATTGCCCCACGCTCTACATACAAACGTTTAACACGTGCCAAAGAAAATATTGCTTTGGCATTGTAACTGAGATTACCCAGGCGGTTTCTGTGCGTGACCTCCATATCGAATCCATAGGTGCGGTCGCTGTTGATATTCTCAAATGGTAAAGCAGCCCCTACTACTGTAGGAATACCCCCGGCTCTCTGAGTCAGAAGGCCTTCACGGTGGCGGCTGAAATAGTCCGCACTTAACCCCAGAAGCCCATTCCATAGTTCAATGTCAAGGCCTAAATCAAATGTTTTAGCGGTAAACCAGGTGATGTTCGGATTAGGAAAACCTTTGTGATCGGCGCTTGCATTAAAGCTGCCATCAAAAAGGTAACCGCCGGTAAAATTTCGCCTGTCTGTACTGGTTGGGTAGTTATAACCAGAAATAAACTGATAGCTTGAGGCCTGGTCATCACCGGTTTTGCCGTAAGAGCCACGGAATTTCAAATTGGTGATGAATGAAAACGCGTCAATATTTCTGAAGAAACTTTCTTCTGAAACTCTCCAACCTATAGATGCCGCCGGGAAGAAGCCCCACTGTGATCCGGGAGCAAACCTTGATGAACCATCGTAACGGAACAGGAATTCAGCCAGATACTTATTGTTGAAGTTATAGTTCAGTTTTCCAACCAATGCCATGTTGGTGGATTCATAGAGTGCACTGGAATCCGAATTCATGGTAGCCAGTTGTCCTTCAGCTATACCTGCAAAAATATAAGGTAGCTGCAGCACCATGTCTCTTTGTGCGAAGAAGTTATCGCCATTTCTTTTTTGCGCTTCCCCTAGCACAAGGGCATTGATAGAATGTTTTTTTATTCTTGTATCATAATTCAGAGAAACCTGCCCCAGCGTTTGTTGTTTGAAGTATGATTCCCTGCGAATTCTGTTGGGGGACTGACGGGTAAACTTAGGATAGCTTTGTGAAGCTTCGTCATATCTGTATTGGATATACTCTCTCTGGTACAAATCTGCGTTTGATACAAAATAGTCGTAGCTGAACAGTCCTTTTATAGACAATCCTGTAACTCCGGGTATATCGTATTTCAGGCTGGCAGATGATTGAAAGAATTTCTTATTGTATTTCTTCCAACCGGTTAAATCTGCATCCATAAATGATACAGGGTTATCGCCTTCAATTAATCCATGGTAAGGCTTGGTGGGATCATTGTTTGCATAAGCCGGAATCTGGGGACCTTGTCTCCAGAAGCTTCGAACGATCCACCATGAATCCTGGAATGGACGATCCTGCTGATCAGTAACACCACTCAGGTTAAGATCGAGGGTGAGACGATCCGCAAGTTTCGTAGTGATATTTGAACGAACGTTATACTTCTCATAGTTCAGATCGTTTGATTTAAAGAAGCTCTCCTGGTATTCGTAACCAAGGCCAATATAATAATTGGTTTTGTCATTGCCTCCTGATGCATTGAGATTGTGCATTGTTTGCGGAGCATGATCAGAGAATACCAAAGGGTACCAATCTGTACTCTGTTTTTTTCCTGATCTGTAATCTTCAAATTGCTGATCATTAAATATAGGAGATCCGCCGTTCACATTGTGCATGGCCTGCTCATTACGGAGGGTCATATATTCTTCCGCATTAACGGTTGCCGGTAAGCCAGATGGGATCTGCCATCCATAAGTACCGGAATAATTCAATTCGAGTTTGTTACCTGCGCCTCTTTTTGTAGTCACCAACACAACACCATTCGCAGCACGTACCCCATAAATTGCAGCAGAAGCGTCTTTCAATACAGAAATATTTTCAATGTCATTTGGATCGAGACGTTGAAAATCATCAGCGGTACGGGGGATACCATCGATCACTACGAGCGGTGTTCCCATGGCGCGAATGTCGAAGTTATTATTGAAGGAGCCAGGTTCAGATGTTCTTTGAGTAACGCGAACGCCTGGAATTTTTCCGGTGATCATGTTTTGTACGTTCTCGTTCTTAGTAGTGATAATGTCTTCGCCTTTGATTGAAGATACCGCACCTGTAAGATTAGCTTTCCTTTGAGTGCCATATCCCACTACTACTACTTCACCCAGATCTTTTGATTGGGATACCATCTTCACGATATATTGAGTTTTGCTATCAAGCTTCGTTTCCAGCGTTGCATAGCCAACTGTTGAGATCACCAGGGTGCCGTTGCCCATTCCTTCAGGGATACTTAAAACGAACTCGCCCTGTTCATTGGTGGTAGTTCCAACCGAAGTTCCTTTAAGACTCACACTTGCATTGCTTAACGGAGAACCATCGGTACCGACAACTTTCCCGTTAATTACTGTATCAGCCCTGACAGCAGCAACAACGCCTGGTGCATTATTTATTTGCTGATTACTGCCTGTGGGTAAAGTGTTTGATGTTTTTACCTGCTTCAGAATGATCTTATCATCCAGAATTTCATAAGTGGCGCCAAGAGGAGAAAGTAATTCTTTCAAAACATCTGGTAAAATCTTCTGCTTTACATCGAGTGTTACTTTCCGGTTCACATTGACTTCATCATTTGAAAATACAAACACATAATTGCTTTGATTTTCGATCTTCTCAAGTACTGAACCAAGTTTTTCATTTCGTACCCGCAGCGTTATTTTCATATCGATCTGATGATTCTCAACAAAAACTTTGGGAGGGGAAGAATATGCCAGTTGGGCCTGTGCTGACCAGGTAGTTAGCAGCGGCAGGAAAAAAATTGCTGTACATCTGGCGATGCCGCACAGCAAAGCAGCAGGTATTCTTTTCATAAAAGAAATTGATTTAAGCATTTAATTAAATAGCTTCTTATAAATAGCCTCTTAATATCCTCGCTAGGGTACTCGCTGGGGAAGTTCTTTTGAACCGTCACTGATCAACACTTCCTCATTATTGATCTTATAGCTGAATTCCGTCGATTTACTCAGATAAAAGAGAATCTCCTCCAGAGAATTATTTTGGAAAGACCCTGTAAGACGGAACTGGCGTGCACTTTCAGAGAGGAAAACTATTTTCTTTCCAAAAGTTCTTTCCAGTTCCACACCGATTTCATCAAAGGACATCCCCCTGAATACCAATTTTCCACCTATCCATGCCATGTCTTCCTTGCTGATGGTAGATTCCACAATCGCTTGTTCTTTCGTAAATAAGTAACGCAGTTTTTTATCCCCGGTTAAAAAAACAGTGTCTTGCTTTCTGCCAATTGCAGGTTTTGGAATGAAGGCAACCTTGCCAGTAGCAACAGATGTTTCTATAAATTTTTCATTCTCGTAAGCCCTGATGTTGAATGAAGTACCCAGCACTTTCACTGTTCCGTTAGCAAGATGAATAATGAATGGCTTCCCGGGATTTTTAGCCACTTCAAAAAAAGCCTCTCCGCTCAGGTATACTTCCCTTGTACTGCCACTGAACTTTTTCGGATACTGGATCTTAGTATCAGCGTTGAGCCAGATCTTTGTTCCATCAGGTAACGCCATAGTGCTTTTAACTCCTTTTATATTCTTTTTTTCGATGAGTGCTGATTGTTGAACTGTTGATTCATCTTTGCCGGTATTTTTTTTTATGAACAGCAACGAGCCCGTTATCAGGATAACAGAAGCCGCAGCGGCCACACCAAACAATAAATTCTTATCAGGTCTGTTTGATTTTTCAGGTGTTTCGTTTATCGGTGCATCCAGTTTGGCTTTCAGTTTTTCAAAAGCTTCTTCAACAGAAAGTTGGTTGGCGTTGGTGCGTTGGTTCCAATATTGATGAAGTAATTTAAATCTTGCAGAAGCTTCAGCGTCGGCTGATAAAATTTCTTCGATCTCCCCGAGTTCTTCGGTTGTTGCTTCGCCGCTGAGCTTTCGACTTATCAATTCTAAGAAACGGTTATTGCTCATTTGAAAAATTAACGTTGACTTTTATTAAGACAGGAGAACGAGGTTTATTACTTACACTGTTTAGATAATTATTAGTGATGAGTGATGAGTTATGAGTGATGAGTGATGAGTTAGTGGTGAGTGGTGAGTGTGTTGCTATTTGTTGTTGTAATTGGTAAATTGATTTATTGATAGTAGGCAGAGCTTATCGGATAGTAGGTAGAACTTATCGGATAGCTGGTATAGCTTATCGAAAAATTAAGATGGTTGATATACAGAGGCGATGTTTGAATACTTGAAATTCAGTTCAATCAAGTTGATGAAGCCGGTGAAATAAATTTGATTGCGACTTAACGTACTTGGTTAAGCGAATGTTATGCAATTATGAAGGCAGGCGAACGACTCTGATAGCTAACATTGCTCTTGAATTAATTTTCGCAATGTTCGGTATGCGATCTTACAAAATGTTCAATTGGCGATTCGACAATTTAAAGTTTTGTTTTGCCCGTTTTAGTGGTGCATTTTGCCTGGTATGTTTGAATTATTTTGTCGAGTTTTTTGATAGCGCGGAACAATTGAGTTTCCACTGTGCGCGGAGAAATGTTCAGAATTTCTGCAACCTGTTTATACCTGAAACCTTCTTCCCTGATCAGTTTGAAAACAGTGCGGCACTGATCGGGAAGTGTGTCAACAGCTTTTTCGAGTTGAAAAGAAATCTCCTTCCATTCCAAATCTTTTGAAGGGTCAGTCATATTTATAACCCTTGCCTGGGATCCTTCTGATTCTATAGCTATATGATAACTGGAGTAAGAGGAGAGATAGTTGAAAGCGTGATTTCGTACTGCCACGAACAGATAAGTTTCGAGATTGCGGATATCACTGATGGTTTTTCGGTTACTCCAGATCTTGACCATTATATCGTTCACCAGTTCTTCCGCGACCTCCTTTGTATGAACATATAAAAGGGCAAAATTAAAGAGTCGGGTAAAAAACAGGCCGTAGAGTTCCTTTAAGGCCTTCTGGCTGTTTTTCCCGATCTGCCATTGTAGTTGGCCGATTACGGCTGCATCCATCTTTCCGGGCAAGGCTCTTTTCATATACAGTTATACAAGCGTTGTGGTAATAGGACAGTAAAATTGAGAAAGTTCCCTACAAAAATGTACCTACATATGAAATTTATTTTTGCACCCGGGTGAATTGGATTGTAAAATCCAGGTGGATTTTGATGGATGACAGGCCGGTTGGGAGTTTAGGTAAGTTTGAAAATTCTATGTGCAAACTTTAAATTTATACCTACCGCCGGGTAGAGAATGCCACAGGGCTGATCAAAGTATGTCGCCCGTAGCCCGTTAATTGTCGCATACGCCCTGTGAGTGACAAAGCATTGTTGCCGAGCTTTGTATTAAAACAAATCGATAGGACATGAACACGCGTATTATGACCTTTTTCCGGGTTGTCATCGTTATAGTGGTAATCGTTGGAGCGATAATCGTTGGAGCGTCAATGACATCCTGCCAACCTCAACCGAAAGAAAACCAGGCAGCTTCAGCTGCTTCCGGGGACAGCATTTTCAGCCAGAAGACAAAAGCTACAGACAGCGGCTATGCAAACGTAAACGGTCTTAAAATGTACTATGAGGTCTACGGCAATGGCAAACCCCTCGTACTGCTGCATGGCTCTTATATGAATATACCTTTAAATTGGTCGCATATCATCCCTCTCCTGGCCAAAGACCGGAAAATAATAGTTGCTGAAATGCAAGGGCACGGCCGCACCAGGGATATATCCCGCGAAATTAGTTATGAAGGGATGGCTGATGATGTATCGGGTCTGCTTAAGCATCTCAAAATAGATAGTGCTGATATATTGGGATATAGCATGGGAGGTGGTGTAGCATTCCAGGTAGCTGTGCGCCATCCTGAGCAGGTACGCAGGCTCGTGGTGTTATCAGGTGCCTATGCTCACGATGGGTGGTGGCCCGATGTAGAAGCCAGTTTTGCCACTTTCACACCAGATATGTTTAAGGGCACACCTGTACAAAAACAATACGATAGTCTGGGAAACGATCCGGCCCATTTCCCTGAATTTGTGAAAAAAGTTATCAGTATAGACCTGAAGCCATATGATTGGTCGAAGGATGTAAAAAACATTAAAGCCCCGATATTCATGGCAATTGGCGATGCTGACGGTTTACGATACGAGCACGCACTGGAGTTATTTCGTGCGAAAGGAGGCGGAAAAATGGGCGATTTACATGGCCTGCCTCAATCCCGGCTGGCCATTATACCGGGTACGACTCATATCGGTATGATGCAGCGAACCGATTGGCTGATACCCATGATCACTGATTTCCTGGATTCCGATCTCAATGCGGCACCACCTGCATTTTAGAACGCGGGCAGGAAAAAGCCATCAGGAAATAGCTCTTGATGGCTTCTTAGCATTAAGCCGGCATCTTTTGAAAAATCACGCATCGGGCATTTCAGGCTCCACTTCAATTCAAAACTTACCAAAACAATAATAACATGGCAAAAACAGATTACAAAACAATTCAGGAATATCATGATGCACAGCCAATAGAAGCCCAGGAAAGGATGCAGGCTATTCGCAATATTATACACAAGGTAGTACCTGATGTAGAGGAAACCATCAGCTACCAGATTCCCTGTTTCAAATATCATGGCTACCTGATCTACTATTCAGCTTATGCAAAACATATATCACTTTCGCATCCTTATAGCGAGACTTTTCTTAAGACTTTTGAAAAAGACCTGAATGGGTATAAGGTGAGCAAATCGGCTATTCAAATTCCTAACAACATACCTTTACCAACAGATCTGATAAAACGAATCATTGAGTTCAGGAAGAAAGAAAATAAAGGCTGATGATCATGAATAACCTCATTTAATGACAAAAGCCATCAAGAGCTATTTCCTTATGGCTTTTTAGATTATGCCGGTATACATTTATATATCAGGCATCTGGTATTTCAGGCTCCGCGAGCTTAATTAACTTATCCAGCGAATCTGCCAACCTAAATAGCACATCTCCGCAGGTATCATCGCAGGAATGCCTTCCTGCGTAAAAAGTCTGGAGTAAATGTTTTCCGGGGCAGATACATTGTCTTGTGGGCTTACCACTAAACTCGCAAGAAATAAAGGAACTGAATGAGCTACAATTGCGGTAATAAAGGAAACAATGGACTCCACTTATAAACAGAAATAAACAAAACTGCATAACAGATCCTGTGATAGATCAATGTCAGGCAAACATTGCTTTCCAATACAGTAAGTGATAAAGGTTGATTCTTATTTTTTTACTTCATGTGAGGAAGATGTAGATTTTACGGGCACTGCCAACAAATACGAACTCAAGGGTTCGTTCATTGTCAGTATTATTCCCTTTGCATCGCTTCAAACTATTTCGAGGAAAAGTAATATCATTTTGAATGGTAATTTACGGGAAGGAATTCAGAGGAAATATGAAAAGGAAGAGAGGGCTAGGTTATTTTCTTATTGACGTAGCCACAGGAATGCAACCGTGAAACCTGCCCGGGACCAATTCATATACTCTTACTTTTGTGAGATAGTGTTTGGAACTCATATAACCCTGCACCGTGAGCTTCTTCATTGTTTTTAAAAAAGACTTAATGTTTTCCGGTATATCTTTACCATTACTATCCAGGATACCAGTTAACAATTCTTCTCTTTGTGGGAGGCCGGCAGCAATAAAAGATATTTCCAGTTTATCTCTGGCAAATTTGTCAAATGCTTTCATTCCTTTCACAAACTGTTGTTGTTCCTCTGGGGTATATAAGTCATCCACCACTCGCAGTATAAAAATTGGAACCAGCGCGTTTATTGCACCAGGCGTTGCAGTGGGAGGTATAATGGTTTCACTGATCTCCGCCAACAGTTCCTCTTCTTTACCTTGCAGGTTTACATTCTTTAAAACGATGGACGGCTTTGTTTTGTCCTGCATACAAGCAGGCACCAAGGCCGTACCAACGGTAATTATGAAACATTGCTTTATCGCATTCCGGCGTGTTGTATTCATAGCAGGTATTTGATCATTTTATCTCACCGTTCTTTAAATGGGTAACAGCATAATCAACCGCCCTGGCAGTGAGAGCCATATAGGTGAGTGATGGGTTTTGTGTTGACGTTGACGTCATGCAACCACCATCCGTAACAAAAACATTTTTACAATGGTGTAATTGGTTCCATTTATTCAGTAGAGAAGTGGCGGCGTCATGACCCATTCTGACGCCTCCCATTTCATGATTTTCATTACCGGGTCTGCGGTGGTTGTCGGTTGTTTTGATATTGTCAAAGCCGGCCTCTTTAAACATCACAGAAAACTGCTCATGAAAGTCTTCCAGCATTTTTATATCATTGTCGTCGTAGTCAACAGATATATGTAGTACAGGCAAGCCATTTACATCTTTTTTGGTATCATCCAGCTTTACCTGGTTCTCTTTTTTGGGTATTGTTTCTCCCATCATTTGAACAGCTATTGACCAGTTACCTAATGTCGCAGGAGTTTCCAATTGCGTTTTAAGTGCCTTACCGATTCCTTCCTGGTTGGTTTTTTGCGACCTGTTGGAATGAATCGAAACTGAATAACCCCGTAAAAAATCTGTTTCCTGTTTATAAACATTTCTGAAACGTGGCATGTATCCCGATCCCGGGCGTCTGCCATCGGTTGTAAATTCTTTCAATCCATCATAAGTTCCTTCCACGCGGCCGCGGTAATTATGAAATCCTATATGTGTGCCCAATATTCCATTATCATTTCCCAGCCCGTTAGGGAAACGACCTGAAGTAGAATTTAGAAGTAGAAGGTTGGTATTGATAGCGCCGGCGTTTACAAAAATTATCTTTGCGGTATATTCAGTTTGCTGTTTTGTTTTGGTATCGATTACCCTTATACCTGTTGCTTTATTTAAGCGTTCATCGAACAAAACGGACTGCACAACACTGTCTGTGAGTAAGGTGAGATTACCTGTTTTTTGTGCCCAGGGAATAGTGGAAGAGTTGCTGCTGAAATATCCACCAAAGGGACAACCCCGGCTACACAGGTCACGATTCTGACATTTCCCCCGGCCCTGTTCAAAATGGATTGGCTGGGGTTGAGTCAGGTTAGCAGAGCGGCCCACGATCACATGCCTGTCTTTATAACGTTGATCCATTTTTTCCTTAAAGTGTTTTTCAATACAGGTCATCTCAAAAGCCGGCAAAAATTCTCCATCAGGCAGCGTATCGAGCCCATCCCGGTTGCCACTGATGCCTGCGAACTTTTCTACATAGCTGTACCATGGTGCTATGTCCTTGTACCTTATCGGCCAGTCAACCGCAAATCCATCCCGCAACGGTCCTTCAAAATCGAAATCACTCCATCGTTGCGTAAACCTTGCCCACAATAAAGACCGGCCGCCTACCTGGTTGCCCCTGATCCAGTCGAACGGTTTATCAGCAACATACTCCTGTTGCGCATCCTTTAAAAAAAATTGTATAGTATCTTCCTTAAATGAATAATGGTTGCGAACGGTGTTATATTCTTCCTGTAATACCAGAGGAACAGCGCCCCTGTGTGGAAGATCCCAGGGGTTATAGTTAGTAGTGGGATAATCTTTCAGGTGCACTACATTTCTTCCGCGTTCTACCAGTAAAGTTTTAAGACCTTTTTCAGTCAATTCTTTGACTGCCCAGCCACCGCTGATACCCGAACCTATTACAATGGCGTCGAAATCAGCTGATATATTCCCTTTCAGTAGTGAGCTTTTGCCTGTAGAATCGTTTTGATTACCCATGATCAAATACTTTTACTTTTTTTTGTTTCGTGATTGCCTGCAATAACAGGTTTCATATCAGGCACCAATATCCTGAACATTATAAACCATGCAACGAGGTATGCTAATCCGCAGTACAGGAACAACAAGTAATACCCGGTTTGAATATGACCAAGATTTTTATAATGATCAAACAACAGGCCGGCAATTTTAGCAACGCCCATCCCACCTAAAGCGCCTGCCATGCCGCCGATACCGACAACCGACGCAACCGAACTTTTAGGAAACATATCTGAGACGGTAGTAAACAGGTTGGCGGACCATGCCTGGTGTGCAGAAGCAGCGATACCGATGATAATAACAGCATACCACATTCCAAAACTTCCCGCAGCCTGTGACACCATCACCAGCAATGGGAAAAAGGCATAGATGAGCATAGAAGTTTTTCTTGCCTTTACAATATCCCAGCGCTTGTTTTCAACAAACCAGGCGGGCAGCCATCCACCAAATATGCTGGCTACCCCTGCCAGGGTATAAACGAATGCGATGGGCAAACTCACCTGCATACCAACTAACTTATATTCTGATGCAAGAAAAGCGGGCAACCAAAATAAGAAAAACCACCATACTCCGTCCGTTAAAAATTTGCCTGCAACAAATGCCCATGTTTGTTTAAACCTTAACAAGGCAGTCCACGAAATTTTTGGTTGTTCTTCGCCAATAACTGAATCGCCGGGAGTTATGTCGCTATTAATATAATTAAATTCAGCCTTTGAAAGTTTCTTATGCTTTGCAGGAATTTCATACAACAGGAACCAAAAAGCTAACCAAATAAAACCGATCGCACCTATGGCAATAAACGCAATTTTCCAACTATAGTGAATGGCAATGTATGGCACAACAATGGGCGCGATGATAGCTCCGACATTGGTTCCTGAATTAAAAATACCGCCGGCCAGGGCTCTTTCCTTTCTTGGGAACCATTCTGCCACCGTTTTGAAGGCAGCCGGAAAATTACCAGCCTCAGTAACACCCAGGAATGCACGATATATCATAAAGCTGACAGCCCCGGTAGCAAATGCATGTAGAATACTGGCAATGCTCCATAAGATCAGGGTAACAGCATAACCAATCTTTGTTCCGACCTTATCTATGAGTCGCCCTGCGCCAATCATGCCCAGGGCATAAGCAAACTGGAAGGCGACAACGATGTTGGAATAGTCTGACTCTTTCCAGGAAAATTCTTTTTCGAGTGTTGGTTTAAGCAGGCTGATTACCTGCCTGTCAAGATAGTTGATGGTTGTAGCAAAAAACACGAGCGAACAAATTGTCCACCTGTAATTGCCAATTGTCGTTTGCAAATCTAAAACTGGTTTATTTGCGGTAGCTATCATAACTGCTTACAAGAGGCTTTTTTTTTATAAAAGTGTAACTGGTACTTCAACTCCTTTTCTTTCACTTGAAACATAGCCTGCATAAATAGTGGCTATTGTGTCTGCAGCAAGGCTGCTGTTACTTTCTATGGGTTCGTCGTCTGCCGCAGATCTATAAAATGCATTCATTTCGTGCTGATAACCATGGAACCACCCTTCATCCGGAGAAATGAATGACCATCCCTGTTTGGTTTCTGTTTTTTCCACTACGTATACTTCTTTGAAATGTTTTTCATCAGGTGTATATGTTTTCATCGCATCGTTCTGACTCATCTGGCATTTTGTTCTGTGATTATTTGTATTCACTTCAATCCAGTTATTAACTCCTCCAAGCACCAGTTCACTTGCGAACAAACTTGCTATGGTCCCATCTTCGAATTCAATATGCATCAGGGCAAAGTCTTCAATATCTTTGTAAGTTGTTTGCAGGTACCCTTGATTGTTATATCCTGGCATTCTTGTTATAACATGCGTGCGTGCAGTTATTGTTTTTGGCCTGATGGGCTTACCATCGCGGGCCCGCCCTTCAACCTGTTTAAAATAAAGCGCGACCGACAACGGATGGCATCCTTTTCCTATCATTGAACCTCCGCCTGATAACTTCCATTGTCCATAAGCCAGCGAATGAGAGCCAGAGTGCGATTGTTCGCCGTGCATCCATAGAATCTGCGCCTTTGATTTCTCCAGCAACTCCCGTTCTTTCTGAATGGCTGGCGCATATACCCAGTTCTCTGCATACATTATTTTACCTCCGCCCGCCTTTTCAGCAGCAAGCATTCTTTGTATGCTTTCGAGCGCATGTCTTAATCCTTCTTCACGCGAAAAAGTGTCGCCGTTAAATTGATCGCTGCCATCGCCAAAATATCCAGTAAGCGGCTTTTCAATTATAACATGTTTATTTTGCCTGAGGGCAGCTATAACTATTGGCTCATGTGTAATGGTTGGAGTACAAACATGTATTACATCTGAATCTGCTATTAAGGCATCAAGATTGTCGTATGCGGTGAGGTTTCTTGCTTCTGAAAATTCCAGCAACTTTGATCTGGTAACCGAATACACACCCATTAATTCAACTTTCGCGCTGAAAACATGTTGCAAGGCACCGTAGTGAAAACGCGCGGCAAATCCTGATCCTACAATGCCTGCCCTGATAACTTTCTTGTCCATAATCAAACCTGTTTAAATGACGTGAGTAGCCCGGTGAGTAAGCTATTCAGCCTTTTCGGAATTGCTTACAAAAGCAATTGACCTGCTGTCGGGAGACCATGAATTTACATTAATTGTTCCTTGCCCTCCATAAAGAAATGCAATGACCCTCGGTGCTCCGCCTGCTGTCGGCATTAACCGAAGCATCACCTTTTTATACGACGGATGCGAAACGGGTTCTATATCTGTCGGAAAGGAAATGAATGCGATCCATTTGCCATCAGGCGATATATGCGGAAACCAGTTATGGTATTCATCATAAGTAAGTTGCTCTTTAGCTGAGCCGTCGGGCTTCATCCGCCAGATTTGCATGGTACCGGTTTCACTGGCATTATAATAAATGAATTTGCCATCAGGAGAATATTCACATCCGTCTACATGTCCTTTGGTATTGTTGGTTAAGGCGGTTTCCGTTCCCGTATTTACGTTTACTTTATACAGATTGTAGATTTTGCTGCCATTACGCTGACCAACAACCGCAACTTCTTTTCCGCCTGGCGCCCATCCATGCCAGTATGATGGCGCTTGTGACGTTACCTGTTTGGGGGTACCTCCCTGCAACGGCAGCACATACACCCTGGAACCAACGCCTTCGCTGGCACTGCTGATAGCAAGCATCTTGCCATCAAAAGAAATCCCGTGATCGTTATTGTTCTTATCGATGGAGCCGGTACTCACCTTTTCGGGGGTGCCGCCATCTACCGGGATGGTAAATAACGAACCACCCTCGTTGTACAGCAATTTTTTACCATCGGGCATCCAGTTCGGTGCTTCAAATCTGCCTTTCGATTCGCGGATAACTGTTCTTTTACCGTCAAACACATTCATCGTTTCTAACCTTGACCCGAGTTCGCCGATCATTGGTTTCAGATATCGCTGTACAGTTGGCATTGGATGATAAGCACTGGGAACTGGTTTGTCGATACGTACGTTCCAGACCTTTGCATCCACCACCTTATTTGAATCATGCGAGCAGATGAATAAACCTGCCAGCACACTATCTCTCATTTCTTTCATTTCATGGCTGCCAACAAACTGTAATGGTTCGCCCCAGTGTGCAACGTACATGGACATGGTATTTCCGATGCGTTCCAGCTGTATGGTTTGTCCGCCTTTTTTGGTGTAATAAAACTCATCTTCCGGATCGCGCATAAACATGCCACGGTATGTTCGCCATTGCAATGCAAAATGTCCATCGATATGTATCACGGCATTCATGCTGGCTGCGCCTTCGTCGGTTGACTCACGCACCATCCATCCAATTTTTCGATGCCCTACAGAGTTTGACGTATCGCCTGTGAATTCAAAGTCTGCAGTAAGAATAAAATCTCCTTTTATTTTCTTATAAAGAAAATGAAACTCGTCGCGGTTGAACCAGATATTGGAGCCACCACCTTTGATATCGTATGTTTGTGTCGCCTGATCATATTGTGCAGAACCTGTTTTTTTTGGATGACCAATATCAGCATGATTATCAAAAACACCGACAGGGTTTTGTGAGAAAACGGTTGAACAACAGCAGATGAGCATTAAAACAAAAAAGAACTTCATAATAGATCCATTTTCAGGTGTATATTTTTCTGCACCGGGTTGATTGTACGCTTACTTAAATTCGGCATTCTTAGCAATAGTAATTTCCTTTAATAAAGCCGTTACAAGTGCATATGGATCGTACGGTTTATCCTTAACAAAAAGAGTCTCGACAGGGATATAACCGCGGTAGCCACTGGTTTTTAAAATTTTCATCAGCCGTGGAAGGTCGGTCTTAACAGGACTGCCGAGTCCGAATACGCTTTCTTTAACCTGCCAGTTCACAGTATAAGGTATAACTGCTGCAATGTCTTTATACGGATCTGTTACTTTAAAATTTCCCGTGTCGAGAATAATACCGGCCCATGGTGAGTTAACAGCCTTAACCACATATAGGCATTGCTCTGCAGTCTTCAGCATATCGCCATGGTTTTGAATGCCGATAATAACGCCATGTTGGGCTCCAAAAGCAGCGCATTCTTTATAACAGGCGATCATCCAGCCAGCCACTTCTTCCCATTTATCTTCATATCCTTTCGGTATTTCACCTGCAAATAACCTCAGTACCGGAGCACCAAGCTTTTCAGCGACAATGATCCACTTTTTTGCTCTTTCCACATCCGCAGCCCTGGCTGCGGGATCAGGAGACGCGAAATTATTTCTGATGCCTGTACCACTGATGTCCACGCCAAGCTTAAAAGCTTTGCGTTTGAGGTCATAAATATATTCATCTGTTGGTACCTCGGGGTAGCCGGGAAAATAGTACCCGGTTACGTCGATGGCCGGAATGTTTTGAGCCGCACACCAGTCAACCAATTCCATTAATGTTAAAGCTGGTTTGTTACCAGGCTGGCGGTTGCCGGTTAACAGGTCGTTAAAGGAAAAAGCGTTTAATGCAAGTTTGATATTAGCACCTAACTTCGGACTTGTGGAATTTTGCGCAAAAGATATTGCCGGGCAACTTATTATTAAAAATGCTGCCTGTATGACAAGAATGAATCGTTTAGCCATTTTCATATTTTTTTATTTGTGTATTTAACTATATCGTTTCGTTGGCAATACTCATAAACCCGAATATATTCCTTCAGTTGCGCCCCATCCATCGTTCTGTTTCAGCACGCCGTTGCTTAAGTTTATTTCTGATTGCGGAATCGGCAGTAAGCCCTTGGTCTCTGGCCTGTAATTGATCGTAATATTTTCTAAAACTCCGAATTTATAAACCGGTATTACAGTTTTATATTTTGCAATTTGATGGTCTACGATTTTCCACCTCAGTAAATCATACCAACGGATACCCTCAAACGCAAATTCGTGCCTTCGTTCGTCCTGGATATTTTCAAGTGTTACTGGTTTAAAATAAGGCGTTGCCATAAGCGGAGTATTTCCTGAATTTTTAAGATAGGCACGCGACCTCACTCTATCAAAATAAACCTGTGCATTGACACTGCCCAGTTCCGCCGCCATCAGCAACACATCTGAAAAACGCATGATGTACTGACCTACAAATGCATCACCTGTACCATTTTTTGTGGCGACCCCGTTAATGACGGTGTTAGCAGCGGTTCTTACGCCATTCACCTTTACGTAAATCTGGGCGTACTTCTTTTGTATGAAACCGGTTTCTTCCACATTAGACTGGGAGTTGAAATAAAATTTGCCGGAATTGGCCGCTGGTGTGCTGCTAAAGGCAATACCTTCAGTTGCAAAATCCATTACATTCCAGATCGAACCTGCCTTTCTAAGGTCGGCATTATCCCACTCGGCATACACTTTTGGATTGACCGCACTCATACCACTTCCGGCACCGAAAGGATAAATACCGGGTACCGACATACTTACACTGTGTTGAAAACGATCCCACTGATTATTGGTTCCAAGAGCTGAAAATGAAATCGTATATAGGGCTTCGTTATTATTACCTTTTTCGCCAACCCAGTTCAGGTTATTATCAAGCGCAAACTTATAATCAGCTTTGGCATAAGCATACAACCAGAGGTTTCGGAAATCATCCACCAGGCCATACCCACTGTTGGCAATAACATCTTCCTGGTACTCAAGTGCTTTTGCTTTAGAAATTGAATTTCCCTCGAATAAAGGCAATTCGCTTTTTCCGTAAGTGCCGGTATAAAAAAGATAAACTCTGCCCATCATCGCTTCTGCCGCATATTTACCGGCATTAAATAGTTCAGTGGACTTATTGACTTGTTGAAATTTCACCGCTGGCAATAATTCAATCGCATTTTTGAGATCATTTGCTATTAAGGCAAAGCATGAATCGGCAGATGCTCTCGGTTGGTTGCTGGATTCTGTCGACATTTTTAACGGCACACCGCCAAACAACCGACAAATATCAAAATACAACGCTGCCCTTAAATAGTAAGCCTGTCCCTTGTAACTTGCCTTTTGAGCTTCAGATAAGGCCGCCCCATTCTTCTCAATGCTTTCAAGTACAAAGTTGGCTCTGAATATTCCTTTGTAATAATTTTGCCAGGGAATAATGTACTGATCCAGATTTTTTACCTGGTATCTTTCAAAAGCCCTTATCATAGGATCATCAAATAAGGACCTGCCGTTTGCAACATAATCATCGTCCATATAAGACGAGATGCCAATAAAACTATTTATCTGGTCGAAATAGCAGTCCCTTTGTGCAGAATACACTGCTGCGATTGCCTGGTCATAGTCTTTTGCCGTGAGTGGAAAAGATGCATTTGTTTTTTCAGTTAAGTCCTGAGTATCAAGGAACTTTTTGCAACTCATGCCAAAGCTGCATGAAGCGATTGCTATAATGATAAATATTTTTTTCATGTTGATACGTTTTTAAAATTTAATGGAAGCTCCAAAAAGAATGGTACGGGCCACCGGGTATGGTGATGAATCAACCCCGCCTGCCCAGTTACCGGTAACGCCGCCACTTCCCACTTCAGGATTAAAACCCCCGTAAGATGTTATTGTAAACAAGTTTTGAGCAGAAGCGTATATACGAAGCTGTTGCAATGGTAAGCTCTTAAACATGGTTTTCAGATCATAACCTAATGTGAGGTTGCTCATCCGCAAAAAGCTGGCATCGGCTACAAACCGATCAGACAAGTTGATGTCTTGGGTACTGCCGATATTTATTTTGGGCATCGTATTGGAAGTACCTTCGCCATGCCACCTGCCTAATGCCGCGGTAGTCCAATTAAAAGTTCCATGGTTACCATTGTTAAAGTAATTCCAGATCACCTGGTTGCCTGCAACACCATTGGCGATAGCACTCAGGTCGAAACCTTTATATGCGAAGTTTAATGCAAATCCGAAAATAAAATCAGGATTGGGATCACCGAGTTTTATGTTATCGCGCTGATCTATCACACCATCCTCATTCTGATCCACATAACGTATGTCCCCCGGTTTGGCGCCAGGCTGAATAACTGTGCCAGACTTGTTTTTATAATCGATCACTTCCTGGGTATTCTGAAAGATGCCGTTGGACCGGAGCCCCCAGAAATATCCAATGGGCTGTCCCACCTCTGCCCGATAAGCTTCCTTTTGATCAGAATCCAGGGTGCCATTCGCACCATGTATTATACCCTCGCGGTTAGCGATACTGGTGACTTTGTTTTTTTGTTGAGCAAAATTCGCTGACAAGCCATAATTAAATTTTCCGACGTTGTCGTTCCATGTTAAGGCGATTTCATATCCCCTGTTTTGTACGTCTCCACCATTAATGAAGGGTGCGCCAGTGCCATCGGTCGCTAATACAGGTGCCTGAACCAACCAATCTTTGGTGAGTTTATCGTACCAGTCTAATGTAAGACCGAGCCTGTTGTTAAAAAACCGGGCATCAATTCCTATATCGGTTTGTACCGAAGTTTCCCAGGTTACATCCGGATTGGGTAGAATATTTGGATATCCGCCATTATCAAACCTTGTTCTGTCGCTGTACCTGAAGAACGGTGCATTGGTAAATGAAACGGTAGACAGGTATTGGAAAGGCGTTATTGACTGATTGCCGTTTGTGCCCCAACTTGCACGAAGCTTTAAGAAATTTAACCATCCTTGCCCGCTCATAAAGTTTTCATTCGACATTACCCAGCCTGCAGAAATAGAGGGAAAATATCCGACACGTTTTCCAGGTGCAAAATTAGAAGAACCATCTGCCCTGAAAACACCGGTCAGTAAATAAGTCTGCTTATAATCATAAGTAACTCGTCCAAAGCCAGACAGGATGCGGTTCGCTTCAAGGGGCGCGCCGCTTACGTGGGTATAGGAAGGATCTATCGTTTTATTGTTTACAAGATAAGCGTAATCAAACCCTGAGAAGAGAGAGTTGCCATTATCAGCACTGAGTGACTCGCCAATGCCTGATTTTTCTGCCGAGGTCCCTATCAACACATCAAAGTTATGTTGCTTGTTCAGAGAAAACTGGTAGTTAAGCGTGTTGTCAAAAATCCATTTCGTACCCTGCTGCATGGATTGTGCTGTTTTATCTATGTTGTTAACATAGAAGCTTGTG
>NZ_DATHKG010000150.1:0-24156 GCF_035489435.1 Flavitalea sp. | reverse complement strand
CATTTTCACTTGCCGGATCAGATACTTCCCCGGGTAAAACAACAATAGGATCGTCAGCTGGTTGTACTTCCTGGTCTTCTACCGCCGTATTCTCCTCTTCAAGTTCATCTTCGGGATCTATTTGTTTTTCAATCTCAGTAGGATGAATGGATATAGGAGGATGTTGCGTATCTGCTCTTCCGTTTTCATTAGGCTCCTGTAATACAAATTGAAGCCAGGCCGGATTATTAAAGTAAATGGAGGTGACAGCTATCTCTCGTTCAAAGGCTCGTTTTTCACCTTCCAGCTGCAGTTTTTTGGCAAGCAGCAGGTGACCGGTACCCGCATATGGATACTGCCTGATAAAATAACGGAGTTCACTTTCAGAAACCTCATCCAGTGTTTCTTTCTGAAATAGCTGATATACTATTTGGCTGATATTGCTGACCATATTAATTACCAGTTGGAAAAGATCCTGTTAAAGATTTCATCGCTCATGTTCTGAACAATAGTCGGTAGAAGCTGCTGCTGTGCAGTTGTAAAATCGACAGTAGCAGAAAAGTCGAAATTACGCGAAACATCGGCTTCAAAACTTTTTGTTCCCTCAGGCAAGGTATTAATAAAATCGACTTTTACGGTAACGATTATCCGGTTTGTTGCTGCCTGTTGATCTCCTGAAACACCCGATGTAATAGGTCTGAAATCGACGATGGTTGCTGCGATATCATAGTGTGCGTCCTCACCCTGTGTTGGACGAAGCCTCGAGAACTGGCTATTGATCTTTTGGCGTAAACGATCGGTTAACTGCGGCGCCAGCTGCGGGTTTACATTAGTTGCCCGGTTTTCAATCAGTTTCAACCGGTATGTTTTCACGCTTGCAGGTACACTGGCATCCTTGAAGGAATAACATCCTCCGGCCAGGGCAATAATCATAAATGCCAGTATCAATCTTAACCACAAAACAGAACGAAAATGTTTAATCGATAACATTGATCTTATAAATTTTCAAATGAATTCCTAATCCTTTTGTTGCCGGAAAACGTAAAGTAAACATCTTTATTTGACATCAATCATTATATGACATCAATCATTCCTTGATATCATATTCCTTTAACTTCCTGTATAAAGTTCTCTCGCTGATTCCGAGATCAAGAGCAGCATCTTTTCGTTTACCCTTGTGTTTTTTTAAAGCTTTAAGAATAAGTTCTTTTTCCTTATCCATTATATTCAAAGATTCCTCTACTTCCTCGTGCAGGTCAATTGAATCATGACCATGATGGATCATTACCGGTTGTTTATTGGAAATGGCCGGTTGAAGACTATGAGACATCATCTCTTCAGTTTTCAAATCCTTGAGCTCATTCATGAAAGATTTATTATTCACTGCCATCTCAGGATTTTGAAGCATATCCAGAAACATTCTTTTCAACTCGGTAACATCTTTTTTCATGTCGAAAAAAAGCTTGTATAAGAGATCGCGTTCGTTTGCGAATTCGTGACCATTGCTATTTGCTGCTGCATGAGCCAGGATAGGCAAACGGTTAAAATCACGATCAGGCAGGAACTTCTTCAATTCTCTTGCACTCACGTTTTTATCAGTTGATAATACTGAAACCTGTTCTGCAATATTCTTCAATTCGCGCACGTTTCCCGGCCAGCTGTAGCTAATTAACACATTTTTCGCGTCGTCGTCAAGCTGTATAATTGCAGCCTTGTATTTGTCGGAAAAATCTGCCGCAAACTTTCTGAACAATAACAATATATCTTCCTGCCTGTCGCGCAGAGAAGGAACGCGGATAGGAACTGTACTTAAACGGTAGTAAAGATCCTCGCGGAATTTACCTGTTTGAGTGGATTCGAGAAGGTCGCGGTTTGTTGCTGCTATTACACGAACATCTGTTTTCTGAACTTTCGATGAACCTACTCTTATGAACTCGCCGGTTTCCAGCACACGTAATAATCTTGCCTGTGTACCAAGTGGTAATTCCCCGACTTCATCAAGAAAAATGGTACCACCGCTCACAGTTTCAAAATAACCTTTACGGCTATCGACTGCACCGGTGAATGACCCTTTTTCATGGCCGAATAATTCACTGTCTATAGTTCCTTCAGGAATAGCTCCGCAGTTCACTGCTATAAAGGGATTGTGTTTCCTTGCAGATAATGCATGTATGATCTGGGAAAACACTTCCTTACCAACTCCGCTTTCACCAAAAATCAGCACCGTAAGATCTGTGTTAGAAACCTGGGATGCTACCTGGAGTGCAAAATTCAGCGCGGGTGAATTACCTATGATTCCGAAACGGTTTTTTATCGATTGGATGTCTGCCATTATATCTTTTTATTCCTTCTTCAATTAATTGATTCGCACTACATGTGGGACCATCAAATAACTTCCCCATGGAGGGTTGCTTTCGTACAGCTGTTAACCTTAACCATCGCATAGTCACCTTTGGCAAGGCCATGGCTGCCTTTTGGAAAAATGATCACCTTGTTCTGACCATTGCGGCCCATCCAGTGCTGATCACTTCTTTTGCTATTACCTTCGATCAGCACTTCGAAAGTCTGACCAACGTCCATCTGGTTATTTTCATGTGAAAGCCTGTATTGCAAGGCAACAATCTCGTCCAGTCGCCTGCTTTTTACTTCAGCGGGTACATCGTCCTTATACCTTTTTGCGGCGAGGGTACCCGGTCTTTCACTGTATATATACATATAACTCTGATCATAGCGCGAATATTCCATCAGGCTTAATGTATCCTGGTGATCTGTCTCTTCTTCCATACAGAATCCCGCAATCACATCAGAACTTAATCCGCATCCTGGCAGAACATCCCGGATCCTGTCGACTTTCGCCATGTACCATTCCCGGGTATAGGTTCTGTTCATCAGCTGCAACAAGCGGGTGGAACCACTTTGCACCGGCAGATGAATGTACTTACATATATTATGATGACGGGCCATCGTAAACAACACTTCATCAGTGATGTCTTTTGGATGCGAGGTGGAAAACCTTATCCTTAATTTCGGATCTATCAACGCAACTCTTTCCAGCAACATGGCAAAAGTTACGGTTTCACCGGTAATTTCATTTGTCCAATGATAGCTGTCTACATTTTGTCCCAACAGGGTCACTTCCCGGTAACCGGCTTCAAGCAGTTCACCACACTCTCTCACAATCGAATCGGCATCCCGGCTTCTTTCACGACCCCTTGTAAATGGTACTACACAAAATGAACACATGTTATTGCAGCCACGCATAATGCTCACAAAGGAGGTAACGCCATTGCCGTCGAGCCTGATTGGTGAAATATCACCATAGGTTTCCTCACGGCTCAACAAGACGTTGACTGCTTTTTGCCCCCCTTGAGCTTCGGCAATCAGTGACGGAAGTGAACGATAAGCATCAGGGCCTACTACGAGGTCAACCAGTTTTTCTTCTTCCAGCAGTTTGGATTTCAGCCGTTCTGCCATACAACCCAAAACACCGATCAGTGTTCCGGGACGACGTTTCTTTACCTTGCGGAGGAGTTCCAGTCGCTTGCGTACTGTCTGTTCTGCTTTCTCGCGGATCGAACAGGTATTTATGAGGATAAGATCAGCTTCTTCAAAATTTCCTGTAGAGCCGAATCCGCTCTCATTCAGGATGGACGCCACAATTTCACTGTCGGCAAAGTTCATGGCACAGCCATAACTTTCGATGTAAAACCGACGCGCAACCGGGGCTTCGGCTTGCAGCGGTAATACCAGCGCCTCTCCCTGACGGGCTTCATTATGGGTTTTATTGCTTACAAGATCAAACATGAAAATCCTAAAAATTTAAGAGTGCAAAGATAAGGAAAAATGACAGGTTGGCAGAACAGGTTTTCCATATGTTTGGCGTCTAAGAATATGTCAGATTAGTTTGTTATGAGCCCATTTGTTAAAGGACATACTTTCTGCGCCAAAAAGCTCAAAAACCGAAAAGTCATTGAGAACTTTAATATAAATTATTAATTTCGACCCCAGGATGATTTCAAAAATTGCTTTTTCCTTCGTATTTATTTTTTGTGTAATAAGTGTTTCTTCTCAGACTTCCGGTCCCGGGATTATCGCGGGCAATCTGCTGGACGAAAAATCGGCGGCCGTGTCTGGTGCCACCATTGAATTGCTTCCTTTTGCTGACACTATTCAATTGCGGAGATCGACCGCCAGTGATAACGCCGGCGATTTCTCATTCACCGGCTTAGCTTTCGGTTACTACCAGTTGAGGATTTCCTTTATTGGTATTAAGCCGATGTTAATAGACAGTATTCATGTACGTGAGGAGAGGTTCGACTTTAGCCTGAATGATTTGTTGCTAAAACTCAATGCTTCGGCGGAACTTGACGAGGTAGTTGTTTATGCTGAAAAACCGCTTATTCAAAGCCGTGAAGGCAACATAACTTATAATGCAGCTGAATCGCCGCTCAGCGCAGGCTCGAGTGTGAGTGAACTTTTGAAAAACGTTCCCCTGATCGCCACCGATCCGGACGGAAAATTAAGCGTTCGGGGAAAAGAACCAAAAATTCTTATCGATGATAAACCCGTTGACCTGAATGCTCAGCAGCTCCAGGATTTTCTTGAGTCGCTGCCAGGATCTATGATTGAAAGGATTGAGGTGATGACCAACCCGCCTCCGCAATATGCAAATGAGCAGGGTGGTGTCATTAATATCGTTACCCGGAAAGGCAGGGTAGGCTTAGGAGGTAGGTTCAATGTTTCTGCGGGTACCAGGGGTGAAACCGGGCTAAGTGGTAATATCAACTATCGCCGTAAAGGCCTGGCTATAAATTTCAATGCCGGTACCGGCTTAAACAGGTATACCGGTTATGGCTACTCGAAGCGGGAAAACATTTATCCGGATTCTTCAAATTTCCTGTACAGTTCTTACAACAACATAAATAAAAGTAACAGGCCGAATGCCAGGCTTAGTGTTGACTATGATATCAATTCCCGCAATAGCTTAAACCTGTTGCTGCAGTTTAATGAAAATGTTTTTGACAATTATAACGAATCTGTTTTTACCAATCTGAGCAATGAGAAAGAGGTATACCGGATCAGTAACCGCAGTACTCAGACTGATGGCCTGAATTTGAATCCCTCGATGAACCTGACTTATACCAGGAGGGGCAAAAAGCCTGGTGAAACTTTGAGGATCATCGCCGGGGCTAACTATTCATATAACGAAAATAACCGTCTCTTTTACCAGGAATTTTTAAATCCCGATCATACAGGCACCGGAATCGATTCAACACAAAGGCAGGACAATACCAGTTGGAATAGTGGGTTCAGCATCAGGTTGAATTATGATAAATTGCTGGATAACCAAACAACCACTATCTCAACAGGTGGCTGGTATAATTATGCTTCAAATGATGTGCTGGTTGATTTTCTTAACCTGGATAAGTCAGGTAGTAATATGTTCATACGAAATGCCGGATTAAGCAATGACTTCAATTTTATACAGACCATCGGCAATCTACGTGTATCCTTGAAACAAGTTATCGTTGAAGGTGTGAGTGTTACTGGTGGTATCAATGCGGAGCGAACGGGAATCAATTTTGATTTAACAAATGGTAACAGAACGGTGCGCAATAGCTATATCAGCTGGCTCCCTTTTGCAAATTTTAATAAGTACTGGGAAAACGAATTGAATCTTACTGTTTCATACCGCAAAACAATCAGGCGGCCTGGTATCGATCAGTTAAACCCTAGTATTGATTATAGCAATCCTTATAACCTGCGATACGGTAATCCTGACCTTGAAGCTTCAACATCTCACAATTTCGACCTGGTAATTGGTAAAAACAGCAGCAAGTTTTATGTGAATCTCGGGATGGGACACAATATTGTCAAGGATGTTTTTATCCAGGTTCGCGACCTGGTAGCCGATGGTAAAACGGAAACAAGCTGGAGGAATATCGATGATCGGAAAGAATATGAGATCAGCACCTGGTCGGGCTATACTTTTTCTAAGAAACTAAGAGCTAACTTCAGCGCAGGTTATACCATAAATGAATACAGCAGGTTTGACCGTGAAGTAAATAAATACCGGAATGGCGGATCGTTTACGAGTAACTTCAATGCGAGTTATATGCCGGTGGATGTATGGAACATAAATGCCAATTTTACTTTCAACAGGTTTGCAAATCCACAGGGTACTGTAAGAAGTAATCTGGGCATGAACATAGGCGTTCAGCGAAAATTTTTCAACAAACGTTTTATCGTTACGATTAATGCAATAGATCCTTTGTTCCAGCAGGAAAATATGTCATTCACTTATGGACCCAATTTTAACCTGGAATCTATGAACAGCACAAATTCAAGAAACTATCGGATAACGCTGGGCTACAATTTCATAAGGGGTGTAAGTAAAGCAAAGGCAAAAGCAGAAAAAGACAAGCTGAAAGAAATGCTGAAAACCTAGCTATTCAAACAAAATATTTATGCAGCTACCAGGTTGTAAACGAAGCAAACTGTTTATTTCAGGATCACCGTACCTGCCTTCTGCAGCAACTCTCTTTCGATCATTTTAAGATGCTGATGAGTTTGTATCAGCATCATCTGTTCATCTGAACTGTGAGGCCGCTCAAGATCCCTTTGATTGTCTTCAATCATCTTTTTGACCTTGCGAAGTTTCAGGTAATTCACAGTGGAAGTAACCTCATCACGGTATAGTTCTTCCGTGGTTTTTATTTTTGCTTCAAACTGGTCTTTCCAGTTGTGACTAAGTTCGTAGGGAAAGTCCATGATAGAAAGGACCAGCGTGCTGAGCTGCCGGTCTTCATGATAGAGGAAGTTCTTAGGGCCGGGAGCCAGGCCTTCTTCAAACCATGTTTTATATGTTTCAATAATACGCATCAGTTCAGGATTTGCAATAGTACCGTTGTCGATCTGTTCCTGCAGTATATATTCTGCCACTGTATGTTCGTCATCCCAGGGCATCATGCCGTATTCGAGTAAACATCTCACCATACCACGTTCCTGCATCTCATCGCGATTCAGTAAACTGAGGGTATCATCATCGGGTGGGGCTGCAGCCGCTGCTTCCGCATTGCGAAAGTCTTCAGCGTTTTGTTTGTTTTCCTGTTTTGTAACTTTTTCCCTGATGAATTTATTGACCAGAGCTGTCAATCCGCTTTCTTCAATTTTTAAAACAGATGCACTTTGACGAATATAATCCTGTTGTCTTGAAAAGTCTTCAATCTTATTGATACGCGATATTGTTTCTGCTACCTGGTTCACAACTTCTGCTTTCCGGTTTGTGTCGTTACCGGCGTCTTTTAGACCGACTTCAAGTTGAAATAAGATAAAATCTTTTTTGTTTTCGAGTACAAATTCCCGGAATGCCGCTGCACCAATCCTGTTCACATAGCTATCCGGATCTTCCTTGTCGGGGATGAGCACCAGCTTAACGTTCAGACCTTCTTCAAGTGCCAGGTCAAGTCCTCTTAATGCAGCCTTGATACCTGCAGCATCACCATCATAGATAATGGTGAGATTACTTGTATACTTTTTTACCAACCTCAGCTGATCAGGTGTAAGTGAGGTTCCACCAGAAGCAACCACGTTTTCAATTCCTGCCTGGTGAAGTGATACAACATCTGTATATCCTTCAACAAGTAAACATTCATCGCTTTTATCTATAGCCTGTCTCGCAAAATAAGAACCGTAAAGGATTTTGCTTTTTACATATAACTCGTTCTCCGGAGTGTTGATATATTTTGGTCCACGTTCCTGCGACCCGATTACCCTGGCACCAAAACCGAGGATCTTACCGGTTTGGTTATGAACAGGAAAAATGATCCGGCCGCGGTAATTATCGTAACTGTAATTTTCCCTGACAGCCACCAGGCCGCTTCGCTGCAGGTTTTCCAGGCTGTATTGGGCCGCCAGCGCAGTTTTAGTAAAACCATCCCGTTGCTGGGGATTGTAGCCGATCTGAAACTTCCTGATGATCTCTTCATTGAAACCTCTTTCTTTCAAATAGCTGAGCGCTATATCCTGGCCTTCTTCAGATTCAAACAACTGCCCTGTAAAATATTTTTGTGCAAAGTTATTTATGATATACAGGCTATCGGCGACCTGTTGTTGTTGTTTGTATTCCGGTGATGTTTCCGTTTCTTCAACCGGCACACCATATTTGTTTGCCAGCCATCGCAGTGCGTCAACATAGGAATATTTTTCATGGTCCATCAGGAAACCAATGGAATTCCCACTACGGCCACAGCCAAAACATTTGTAAATTTCTTTTGATGGAGAAACGGTAAACGAAGGTGTTTTTTCGTTGTGAAAAGGACAAAGTCCAAGATAACTGGCTCCGCGTTTTTTCAATTTCACGAATTCGCCGACTATCTCGACAATATCGATCCGGTTTAGTATCTGTTGTATGGTTTGCTGGGAAATCAAGCTCGGTAGTATGAACCGGTAAAGGTAAGCGCTGGCGTCGAAATTGCCAGCTAAAGGATACTTAAAAGCAAAGGTTCCTACCCGGATAGGAAGGAACCGGTTTTATAATACCAGCCAGGATTACAAATGCTATTGAATTATTATCGTCTGGCTTAATACCGGACCTTGCTGATCTGTAATTCGTACCAGGTATGATCCTTTCGCACTAGTTCCTGCAGCCAGATTTATTTCCTGTTTCCCCGCAACAATTTTTGTATTGGTTGAAGAAATTTTTCTACCGTTCATATCATATAAATCAATATTCGCTTTTTCTACCGACCTGGTTGATTCAAGAAAGATGGTCTTGCCATTTACAACAGTTGGGTATATCCTGTTTGCAGCAATATTGTTGATGCTAACCGTGGCGATGGATGAATAAGTTACAGATCCATCAAGATCCTCCATAGCGAGACGGTAATAAATGTTTCCTTTTTTTGATGGCTGATCAACCTGGCTATATTTATTAACAAAACTGTTTCCGGTCTTTGCCAGTCGAGTTGCAATATCAGTAAAGCTCCTGCCATCATAACTGCGTTGAATAATATACCTGTTGAAATTTACTTCTGCATTTGAAGTCCAGTTTAACTGCACACGATTTTCAGAGATTGCTGATGCATTAAAAGATGTCAGCTTTACCGGGAGCAGAGAAGCAGACATTGTAAAACTGATCCTGTTACCTCCACTGTTTTCATAATATTCAATTACCATATTGCGGTTGCCACTAAGGGTAGTAGTATAACTTGTAACATTATAAGATTGATCTACCCATCTGTCTATTACCCAGGTTGCACCACCATCAAGACTAAACCTGTAACCATCATCGCCACCAATAGTGAATATATAGGTACCGGCCGGCATGTTCCGGGTTAAACGGAAACGGGCGCTGAAAGCTTCTGTGTTGATCGGGCAGGTAAGGAAGTTCATAGCAACATTATCACCACCGAAACTTTCATCGAAATTTGGATCAAGGACTGAACCTTCTGTTTTTGAACCCTTATAACTATTAAAATTCGTCCCCTGGTAGATATAAGCCTGCCAGGTGTTGTTGATACCATAAACTGCTGGATTACCTGCTCCTGTGCAGCCTGTCCCGGCACTGAATGTAACCCTGTTGTCACCTGCGTTTTCATAATATTCCAGCACCATGTTATAAGAGCCATTCATAAAAGCTGATGTGGTAACAGATGTATAGCCCTGATCATTCCACCTGTTAATCAGCCAGGTCGCACCGCCATCTATACTTAACCTGAAACCGTCATCACCTGAAACCGTGAAATCAATATTTTGATTGGTGAATGTTTTGGTAAGCTTGTATCTCACACTGAATACATTTGTAGTAATCGGGCATCCGTTTGTAACATAACTAACTGAAGAACCACCAAAATTCTGATCGAATTCATAGTTGCCGGCATTGCCTTCATTTACATATCCCCGGTAGGTATTGAAGTTTGTTCCGGAATAAACATATCCTATCCACACGTTCCCGGTTCCATAAGTTGTTTGGTCGCCCGCAGGGGTACAAGGCTGGCCATTTACTATAAACCTTGAAAAAAGACAGATAATAATAAAGATTGATTTCAGAATGGTTTTGTCAGGGTAATGTTTCATAATCGGGTCTTACGGTTGTGTATTCTGTTACACCTTCCGTGCCCGAATGTATCTTCTTCAAGGACAATCAATTATTGATCAAGTTTTTTGGGAATGATTCCATTTTTGGGAAAATTGATAAGTTTTAGGGAAAGAAACCCGAAAGGGAAGGCGAGGGGCAAACAATCAGTTGCCCGGATGAACGGCGCAGATATAGGTATAAAAATGGGTTGAACAAGCAGGTATAAGATCGGGATGAACGAAAGGAGGACATTTAAAATGTAATGAGTGTAAGGATGATGGAGATCTATGGACAAAAAAAAGTCAGCAGTAAATATTACTGCTGACCCAAATGATAAATAAATTGAGAGATAAATCAGGCCTTATCGTAACTGATACATTCCTTCAATTCTTTTTCTGAATAAGCTATATTATATTGTTTCAATACTTCATCAGGTACTCCGTTCCATTGGTTAGGACGATTACCAACATAACCGATATCTTTTACTCCAATCTCTGAAGTATAAAATCCGGTTGAAACCAGGTCACGCATAAGGTTGAAAAAAGAAACGCCCGGAGCCATTTCCGGTTTTGCTTTTTTAGGATAAGCAAGCTGATCAACCATTTCGATTCGTTGTTGCTCACTACAATCCTTAAACGCTTTTTCATACTTTTTTAAACATTGCATATCGAGCCACCTGAGACCTCCACGCATTGGCAATTGATGATGTGGCATATCCTTCACAATAAATTCTATAAACTCAGGAACTTTTGCATCTGAAGCAGATCCACTTACCTCATCTTTTGGAATGATGATATCACCCATGATGGTGATGGTCGCCATTTCGTGGGCTGTGAAAAATTGTTTTGAGATGGTTGCATTATAAGCTTCAGTCTCTTCGGGCATGCGGTCGATCTTCGGCTGCGCTGCACCGGTACCTTCAGCTTTATCAACCGGTTTTTTATCATCAGTTTTACAAGCTTCAAATAAAACACCGGCAGAAATCGAACCAAGGGCCAGGGCTTTGAGGGATTTTCTTCTGTCCATAGTATCCTATTTTATAAGTTTTGTTTTTTCATTTCATCGATAATGTACTCAGATGTTCTCATTGACAGAGCAAGGATGGTCCAGGTAATGTTTTTATCGGCCTGGCTGGGAAATGCAGCTCCATCAACAACAAACAGGTTTTTGCAATCATGTGCCTGGTTCCATTTATTCAGTGCGAAACGTTTAGGATCGTTACCCATTCTAACCGTACCGGCTTCATGAATAATTTTACCAGGTGCTTCCAATCCATATTCATTTTCAGGAGTACCATCATCACCCCAGGTAATGATAGCCCCCATATTATGCATGATTTCACGGAAGGTATCTTTCATGTGTTTTGACTGTTTGATATCATGTTCTGTCCATTTGTAATGGAAACGCAGGGCCGGGATACCAAATTTGTCTACCACGGTTGGATCAATCTCACAATAGTTTGTTTCAACAGCCATGGCTTCACCGCGGCCTGCCATACCTACACCGGCGCCATAAAAGAATCTCTGGTCTTCTTTGAGAGATGCACCATAGCCACCTGCTTCCTTCGTTTTTCCGTGAACCTGGTATTTACCATTCATGCCCTGGATACCCATTCCAAATCCATATGAAGGCTGCCCCATTCCACCCCAGTATTCAATGTGATAACCACGTGGGAAATCAAGTTTTTTATTATCGAGCCACCACGGTGAATAAACGTGCATACCACCAACGCCATCTTCATTATAACGTTTGCGATCGAACAGTTCAGGAAGCACTCCACCCATGGCAGTTCCTGTTGAATCATGAAGATATTTTCCTACAACTCCACTGGCGTTAGCCAGGCCGTTTGAATGTCTTGGTGATTTAGAGTTAAGCAACAACCGGGAAGATTCGCAGGCACTGGCAGCAATGATAACCGTTCTGCCTGTGATCTGGTATTCCATCATGTCGTTTTTGTCAACATATGAAACTCCTGTTGCAACACCTTCTTTGTTGGTAAGCACTTCACGTACCATTGCATTCGTGATCACATCAACATTACCGGTTTTAACCGCAGGATTAACCAGAACCGAACCAGATGAGAAGTCAGCATAAACGCTGCAGGATCTTCCGCATTGGGCACAATAGAAACAGGCACCTCGCTCGTCATTTATCTTTTTTGTAAGAATAGAAAGTCGGGAAGGAATTGTAGTTACTCCCGCAGTAACGGCTGCTTTTTTGATCATCAGCTCATGCAATCTCGGTTTGGGAGGTGGAAGGAAAACGCCGTCCGGATGGTTTTCTAATCCCTCATTTGTCCCGAAAATTCCGATCAGCTGATCAATCTTATCATAATACGGTTTGATATCCTGGTAAGAAATGGGCCAGTCTTCGCCCAGTCCATCAATACTTTTTCTTCTGAAGTCATCGGGTCCGAAACGGAGTGAAATACGTCCCCAATGGTTGGTTCTTCCACCCATCATCCTTGCACGGAACCAGTCCCATCTTGTATTATCCTTGTGTGTGTAGGGCTCTCCGTCGATTTCCCAGCCATGGTAACAACCATCAAAATCACCGAATGGTCTGAACTTTGTACTTGCTCCGCGTCTTGGCGAGTCCCACGGGTTCTTTAACTGATTGGTGTTTTTCGCCGGATCAAACATGCCGCCTGCTTCCAGTAAGCATACTTTCAAACCAGCTTTTGCTAAAACGTAAGTTGCCATTCCTCCACCTGCTCCTGAACCCACAATAACCGCATCGTAACTTTTAGGTTGTTTCTTAACCTGAAGATCTCCCATACCACAAATTTAGTTTAGAAAACTTGAAATAATTTCTGCTTTCAATTGATTAATGAGCAGTCCGTAAATGTAAAATAATACTGCCTTATGCAATAATAATTTTGATTCTTTTTAAATTAAGCTCTTTTAATGTGACTTGAAAAAGCTTCATAATGCTGTTATTCTTTCGGTTTATTTAACTTTCAATGGCTTTTTCGAAACAGAAAACGCTGTACCCGGGTTAGTTGAAAAAACAAGGTTCAATTCTCTTTCAGTGAATCCATTTGCTTTCATTGCGGGAACCAGGAAATCGGGTATGTCATTATATCCGCGGTAGTTGCCTCCTTCGGGTTCTCCGACATGGTACCAGCCAGCATCCTGCGATATTAAAACCCTGCCTAACTGTTCAGCCGTCTTCATATCATCCAGGAATCGTAAATAATCAGCTGAATTATTTTTGCTGAATCCATCAAAGGATACCCAGCCGCCACTTTTAGCAACCTGTAAATGATACGTCCTGTCAGCTTCATTCTGAGCATGTATCCAGATCCACGATGAAGGGTCCGCGCCGCCGGTGGTGATAATTTTCATCTCCTCTAATGCTGCCTTCCCATCTCCCGTATGAACGCCGATTGTCAATCCTGTTTCGAGATGAGTAATTGCTGCAGCTTCAACCAACTTTCGCTGAACGGGAGACAGCGGGTATTTGTCTACGCCGCATTTTATAAAGCCGGGTTTAATTCCGGAACCTTCGATTCCGTTTTTCCATTCTGCAATCCAACGGTCAGCAATCTGGTTTGAAGATTCATCATATGCATGTGGAGGTATGTATTTTTCTTTAGCAGCCCCGTAATAGCCGGTATTTGTAATAAGATTGAGTTTGGTTGCTTCGGACAGGCGCTTCAATAGCTGTACATCCCGTCCAAGATAAGCTGGTGTGCATTCGATGATTGTTTTAATACCTTTATCTTTTGCCGCAAGGAGCACAGGTAGCGCTTTGTTGAATACTTCCTCCTTATTGTACCGCGAACCGGAAACCTTCGTAGCCCCGATAAAATCAACCATGATATGTTCATGGATTAGTGTGAATCCAAGTTTGCCGGGTGAAATTGGTCCGTTAACGGTAATCACAAAATCCGGAGGCAGCCCCGCTGCATAAGAGGTAAGACCAGGCAAACTGCAACCAGCAGCAATAGTTATCCCATCTTTTATGAAACTTCGTCTTGTATATCTTCTCATAGCCGGAATATATTTGTTGAGCTATTTTTTGCCGGTGTCCATTTCCCAATCATCTGTTCTGAATGGATTGAGCGGCAGGCCATCTTTACTAAAAATATTTCCTATGGCTTCGTTGGAAAAAGCAAAACGGACTGCAACCGGTGCTTTCACTTGTTTGGAAGAAACCAGTATGGTCCCCCTGACGATTTTAACATCGGCGGGATAAAATTTTTTATCGGCACCTGCAATGATCCATTCTGTAGCTTTCTTTCCTTTTATCATCATGCCGGGCTCCGCATGTTCCAGCTTGATCGTTGCTATATTTTTATTTACAGACATACTTCGGAATGAAGGACTGCGATAATGTCCATGGAGGCCATAGTGATCGCCGATTGCATATTCTGCCAGTCGTTCACCAACGCTGTGTTTGTTTTGCGGATGGATATCTTTGATATTGTCTACCAGGTCAGTTATAACCACCATACCGGTTTTCGGGTGTCCCTGTATGTTAGTTTGTGCTTCCCTGAGCAAAGCCCCGATATTTTTATTGCCATAAATATAAGGAGCAATCTGTACAAAATAGAATGGGAAATCCTTATCCCAGGCGAATCTCCAGCTGCTGATCATATTTGTCAGCAGCAACTGGTAGCTATTATAAGTTAAGGTATTGCTTTCGCCCTGGTACCAGATGGCCCCGGCTATATTAAATGGCGTGAGCGGCGCAATCATTGCGTTGTATGCCTTGCCTGGTTTTGTAGGCCACCCGGGTGCTTCTGTTATCTTTAATGAAGCCAGCCTGGTTGTTTCATCTTTTGTTACGACGGATGAAGGCGTCCAGGCTTCGGCCGGTGTGCCGCCCCAACTTGAGTTGATGAGCCCTATTGGAATTTTTAGTTTTTCATAAAGCTTCTTACCAAAAAAATACCCCACTGCACTAAAGCCTTTAAGCGATTGGGGTCCGCACTCTTCCCAGTTGCCAAGGCAATTATCCTGCAGTTGATCGGAAGTAGTTTTCGGAATATTGAAAAGCCTTATGTTACTGTTTGCACTTACCGGTAGCTCATCGTTCATTTCTTTCAACCCCTGGAGGCTGCTCCATTCCATATTTGACTGACCTGAGCAAACCCAGACTTCCCCTATCAATATGTTTTTAAGTACAATGGTGTTTTGACCTTTCAGGGTAATCATATAAGGCCCACCCGCTGCGAGCGTTGAAATTTTTATCGACCAACGGGCATCACCGTTCGCTGTAACGGAGTCTATCTTGCCATTCCAGGAAAGGGTAATAATAATTTTTTCAGCAGGATTCGACCAGCCCCATAAACGCACTTCTGAATTTCGTTGCAGTACCATGTTGTCTGCGAGTACCGCAGGAAGCCGGATATTTGCCAGCGTTACTGCGGGTAGGGCGGTAGCAACGCAAATAAAGAAACTGAATAAGGCCTTGAAGATTGACATACAGCTATATTGTAATAAGTTTTTAGCAATCACGTGAGGTCCAGTAACTTAAGGATTCTTCTTCAAATTTATTCTACGATAATAAGAAATTTACAGGTTGATGCATATTTACCTGTAATCTACCAGAAAAATGCAATTTTTTTGTTAAAGGCCCGTTTTCAGATAGTATTTTCGATTCACACTTATCCAAACCCATGCTCAACCCTATGTACCCTTACATCCAAAATGCCCAGGACTACCTGGCCGAGAAATGCCTGCTTATGGACAGTCATAATGTTCAGGCCAGTAAAATTGCTTTTTTGAAAATCCAGAGCTGGAAGTTTTCTTTGAAGACTCCGGAAGTTGGGATTCGTTATCAGCAGGAAGCGGAAGAAATGGTGAAACAATCTTTCCTTTCTTATGTACCAAACAGTTTTGTATTAAGCGAAGAAGGATTTCATTTCAGTGAAATTGCGAATTAATACCTTAATACTACCTGAACAGAAAATTGATTATTGATTAAAACAGGTTGCGCTTCAGCTGGATATTTATTATACATTTATTCAGTAGCTTGGAAGCCGGTTTGTTATAATCAATAATCATTTGTCTGATGTTTGCCAATCTTATCTCCCGTTATTTTTACCTGGCCATTACCGGCCTGTGCTTCTCCTGTACTTCGTCCACTCCTGATTCTGTTGGCTCTTTCGAGAAGCTGGATCCAGAATTTGATGCTGTTATAAGCGGCAGCGCTTCTATTCAAATAATCGCCGACAGCCTGGACTGGTCCGAAGGCCCGCTATGGCTGGAAGATCAGCAAACGCTGCTGTTTTCCGACATTCCTCCTAACACAATTTATAAATGGACAGCCGAAGGTGGCAAACAGGTTTATCTTAAACCTTCTGGCTATACTTCCAATTTAAAACGCGGTGGCGAAATTGGTTCGAATGGGCTAACGCTGAACCCGCAGGGTGAACTGGTGATCTGCCAGCACGGAGACCGCCGCATCGCAAAGATGAACGCACCACTTGATAAACCTTCACCTGAATTTGTAACTCTGGTTGATAATTATAACGGGAAAAAATTCGATAGCCCGAATGATGTGGTTTTTGATAACCGTGGCAATTTCTATTTTACAGATCCGCCATATGGTCTTGAGAAACTGGTTGAAGATCCGAATAAAGAGGCACCATACCAGGGAGTATACCGTGTAACTAACGGAAAGGCTCACCTGCTGGTGGATTCAATAAGCCGTCCAAATGGAATTGCTTTTACCCCCGACTATAAAACACTGATTGTGGCTAATTCTGATGAAGCAAAACCAAACTGGTACGCTTATGATATCTCGGGAACTGATTCTCTGATTAACCCCCGCATTTTTTATCACATGCCAGATGCGCCTTTCAAAGAAAAAGGCGGTGGAGACGGACTAAAAATAGATAAGAAGGGTTATGTTTTTGCCACAGGCCCGGGTGGGGTTTGGGTGTTCAATAAAAATGCAAAACTACTGGGCCGGGTCCGTGTTTCAGAAGCTGTATCCAATTGCGCATTTGCAGATGATGATAAGACGCTGTTTGTGACTGCGGACAGGTACGTTCTGAAGATTAAGTTGCGCTGATAACTTATTTTAAGTGGTGAGTGGTAAGTGGTTAGTTGAGTTATGAGTTATGAGTTATGAGTTATGAGTTATGAGTTATGAGTTATGAGTTATGAGTGATGAGTTGAGTTTCAGAGTGATGAGTGTTTATTAATTCTGACACTCACAACTTAACTCACCACTGTTCTACCTATATTTTAAATGCTATTTGCATTCCGCCGGTTTTGGGTTCGATGCCGGTTTTGAATTCTTTTGTCATAAAGGATTGCCAGTATTCAAACATCAGTTTTTTATGTGCGATCACCAGGCCAAACCTGTTTTGGAAAACAATACGGTTTAGCTGGTTGGGCTCTATTATATAAGGACTTTGCCTGTTCATCAGTCCACCCTGCAAGGTTGCATCGTAGCCAACCAGGTTAATAGATGCGTGATCATAGAGATAAATGTTCAGCTTTTTTACGTTCTGCTTTTTTAGGTTCTGCTGTGGATCACCATAAGGATCTTCAAATCTTCCTAACATAAGCGCAGGACCAGCGACGGCTTTTGTACTTAGGGTTCCGGCGCGTGCCATTACCTGGGCGGTAAAGAGAAATTTTTTATTGTTGCCCAGGATGGCCTTTTCATAGTTGACCTGGTAATTAAGCACCGGTTCGTTATGTACCTGGTTATGCCAACCTTCAGGTTTTGTATACCCGATCCAGCGATGAATGGAAGATTGGATTTCTTTTCCACCTGACCATGGTCCCAAAATACCAATGGTGATGGTATTGGTAACCCTTTTCCTGGTTTTCGGATTTAATGCAGTATTAAAAGCCCGTAGTAACAGCGTTGAAGCATAGGGCCGGTCATTGTATTGTATTCCCGGTTTGTCAATATGTTTGGCGTATATCCGTTTGTTTCGAGGGCCAGTCCAAAGTTCCTGCGGAAGGCGGAGGACTTCCAGGTCAATTTTGATAGTGGAAATTTCTTAAGTGAAGGATGAATCACTTCGATGTATACACCCTGGGTATAATCCCGGTCTGATGCACTAAAAAAGTCATTTTCATAGGAGAACCGAAAAGAGCGATCCGTGTTTAAAGATCTGTAGACAGGAGTATAGTCAATAGCTTGTCCGATAGCAAAAGCACTGGTAAAACTCATTGTTATTGTAATGAATAAGCTTTTCAGACTTTGATAATAACTCATGTCATACCTTTTTTACCTGGATTGCTGAAAATTCATCCTCTATCATCGACTTAACACCGGATTGCTAATAATTCATCCTCTACCATATATTTAACACCTGGATTGGTGGAAAATTCGTTCGCTACCATAGACTTAACACCAGATCGCTGACAATTCATTCTATATTGACATACGTATTAAGCTAATGGCACGATTTTTTAAACGGACATCTTCATAGTCTATCTCGAATCACGAATTATTTGCCATTTAGTATTTGCCATTTAGTAATTGATCGGGCATTTCCTTAACTGGAATTTCAATTTTGGGAGTTTTCAGTTGAAGTTGACACCAAATTTTTCTTTGATATAGAAGGCCCGGCGGGTGCCTGGAATTTGCTCTACAAGCTGAAATTGAACGTTAAAATTGAAGGCTTAACAAAATAATTTTTCATTTCTTAAACCCCTTAATTATGCGCACCACAGGTATTGTTCTCATTATTATTGGAATTCTGATGTTTGTATTTTCCGAAATTAACTTTACTACAGAAAAGAAAGTTGTTGATGTAGGCCCTATTGAAGTGAATAAGAAGGAAAACAAGTCAATAGGCTGGCCTGTTTATACTGGAGGTATAGTTGCGCTTCTAGGTGTTGTACTGGTCGTCGCCGGAAGCAAAAAAAACAAATGAAGAAATAAGCAATTCGAATACTAAGCGAAAAAATTTATATTAGTGTGCCATTTGATATATTCACGGGATAAAAATCCGACAAATTAAATTTTTGAAAATGCACAATTCCAGAAGAAGATTTCTCAAAAATGCGGGACTGACGGTTGCCGGTTCAACTTTACTATCTAACTACCTGCTGGCATCAACCCAAGCTAAAGAGCTGATTGGTGTTCAGCTTTATTCCGTCAGGGCCGATATGCAAAAAGATCCGCTGGGTACCCTGAAACAGATTGCCGGCATGGGCTACAAAAATGTTGAACATGCGAATTATATTAATCGCAAGTTTTACGGTTACACCGCTCCTGAATTTAAAAAGGTACTTGATGATCTTGGCTTAAAGATGCCAAGCGGACATACAGTAATGGGTTCACAACACTGGGATACGGCGAAAAATGATTTCAGCGATAGTTGGAAATGGACAGTAGAGGATGCCGCTTTGCTGGGTCAGCAATTCGTGATCAGCCCTTCGCTGCCAAATAATCTGAGAAAAACCTATGATGATCTTTCCAAGGCAATGGAGATGTTTAATAAGTCAGGTGAACTCTGTAAGAAATCAGGGATGAAGTTTGGTTACCATAACCACGATTTCGAGTTCAGTGAGAAACTGAATGATCAGACTTTATTCGATATCATCTTGTCAAAAACTGACGGATCCCTCGTGGCCCAACAGCTTGATATTGGTAATATGTATAATGCAGGAGCCAAGGCACTCGATATCATGAAAAAATATCCCGGCCGCTTCGAGTCCATGCATGTAAAGGACGAGATAAAGGCCAGTACCGGCAATGAAAAATTTGAAAGTACAGTATTGGGTAAAGGAGTGATACCAGTTAAAGAGGTGATTGATCTCGGTCGAAAATCAGGAGGTACCATTCACTTTATCATTGAACAGGAATCTTACCAGGGAAAAGCTCCATTGGAATGTATGAAAGAAGATCTTGAAATAATGAAGAAGTGGGGATATAAATGATAACTCTTTACTAGCAATAGATGAAGCAGGATAATTCCTGAATTGCTAAAAGCTTAGTGAAATTAATTTCACTAAGCTTTTTTTTGACGAGGAAGGCTTAACAATCATGACAGCCTTCCGGTTATCTTTCTGATTTTATATGCTGCAAAATCATTGAAAAAATGTCAGTAGTAGATCCCTGGTTCCACATATTTATTCATCCATTCCATCACTGCCGTTATCACCATCCGCGGTTTTACTTGAATTGGCGACCATATTGTTAATGGTTGTTATTTCTGCAGATGTAAAGTATCTCCATTTGCCTGTCTGAAGACCATTGAGTGTTATATTCATAATCCGGATCCGGATTAAAGACTCCACGCCATAACCAAGCGCTTCGCACATTCTTCTTATCTGCCTGTTCAGGCCCTGGATCAGGATGATCCGAAACCTGCTGGGTCCTTCCTGTTTTACAAAACATGGCCTGGTAACGGCGCCGGGTATGCGAACACCGCCGCGCATTTTTTGAATAAATTCTAATGTGACCGGTTTATCAGTGGTAACGATATATTCCTTTTCATGTTTGTTCCCGGCCCTGAGTATTTTGTTAACTATATCTCCATCGTTCGTAAGAAATATCAGCCCCTGTGATCTTTTGTCGAGCCGGCCAACCGGGAAGATGCGGCTCTTAAATTGCATAAAGTCGATGATGTTCGTTTTGTCTTTCAGGTCTGTAGTACAGGTTACTCCCTTAGGTTTATTGAGCAGGATATAAACGGCAGCCTTCTTTTTCTTCAATGGCTCCCCGTCTACCTGCACCACATCATTTTCCCCGACGCGGTTGCCCTTAACAGCTTCACGGCCATTGATAGTTACTCTGCCCTGTTCGATGTAATTATCTGCTTCTCTTCTGCTGCAAAAACCCGTTTCACTAATATATTTATTCAGGCTGGTATCCATATTATCATCGATATAACGATCCGCAAAGTTAAACTTTATGATTTGAACAGATAATTTTATACATTGAACCATCAAAAAATCCTTAAACAGTCTCGGTTATTTATTGTTATTAACTCAGACTATAATTTGACTGAAATGGAAAAAAAGGAAGTGGTAATTGTTGCTGCCGTAAGAACACCGATTGGAAGTTTTGGCGGAGCATTGAAAGACTTTTCAGCTACAAAACTCGGCTCTTTGGCTATAAAGGGTGCGTTGGAAAAAGCTGGAATATCGGGCGACCAGGTCAACGATGTTTTAATGGGCTGTGTTATCCAGGCGAATCTCGGACAAGCACCGGCCCGGCAGGCAGCTATCCTGGCGGGTCTGCCGAAAGAAGTCAATTGTACTACTGTAAATAAGGTTTGCGCGAGTGGAATGAAGTCCATCAGCCAGGCTGCCCAAAGTATCGCCCTGGGTGATGCGGAAGTGGTGATTGCAGGTGGAATGGAAAGTATGAGCAATGTGCCTTATTATGCTGAAAATATGCGCTGGGGTAATAAATATGGTAATGTGAGTTTTATTGATGGCCTGGCCCGGGATGGCCTGACAGATGTTTATGATGGGCTTGCAATGGGCAATGCAGCTGAACTTTGTGCGAGCGAATGTGGCATATCCAGGCAGGAACAGGATGATTTTGCCATACAAAGTTATGAACGCAGCCAACGGGCCTGGAAAGAAGGTGCTTTTAAAGATGAGATCATACCTATTGCCATACCTCAGCGAAAAGGAGATCCTGTTATGATGGAAAAAGACGAAGAACCTTTCAATGTAAAATTTGATAAGATCCCTGAACTTAAACCTGCGTTTCAGAAGAATGGCACTGTAACTGCCGCGAATGCGTCTACTATGAATGACGGTGCAGCTGCACTGGTATTGATGAGTGCTGAAAAAGCTGCCAGTCTTGGATTGAAACCTCTTGCAAGAATACTTTCTTATGCAGATGCAGAACAGGCTCCGGAATGGTTTACAACAACACCTTCGATAGCAGTGCCTTTGGCTGTAAAAAAGGCAGGTCTCCAAATGAGCGATATATCATATTGGGAACTGAACGAAGCTTTTGCTGTGGTCGGTATTGAGAACACCAAAAGGATGCAGCTTGATCCTGCCACAGTTAATGTTCATGGAGGTGCGGTTTCCATTGGTCACCCGCTTGGCTGTAGTGGCGCAAGGATTATTGTAACGCTTCTGAATATACTGCATCGAAACAATGCTCAATATGGCGCTGCGGGGATTTGTAATGGTGGGGGCGGGGCGAGTGCGATGGTTATTGAAAGAATTCAGCAATAGCGGGTCATTAATCACGATCGGTGAAATAGTCATATTTGCTGATTTGGCCGTTATTGATATTAATGATCAACAACACATTTGAATCGTCACTCATCAACTCCCGGTTATCCTGCCCGAATATTATGAGACTGTTGTTATCAAGTTTCCAGTCGAACCAAGATTTAAGACCTGTTTCGGCTGTCCATAACAGTTGGCCGGAATCATTGGTTGCGGACACCAGGACCTTTCCGTTTGTGCCGATTAAATCTTTATGAATAATAAGATAGCGGTTGCCAGGAAGCCGGAAGGGAACTGCTGTTTCTTTATTTAATAAAAGGCTGCCATCAAGATATGGAACATCACGAAAAAGCGTGGCGGTGGTGAGGTCCAGCGATGCCTGGTTATTTTTATCATAAATGATTTTTCCACTGACCATAAAACGCCTGGCTGTTTCGTCCGTAGCCCGACGCATATAAATATGCGTCGATAAATCCCGCAATTCATTTTCATCATAGATGCCTATCCATTGGTTATTCAGCGTATCCAGACTGGTTCCCATCTGTCTATAACCTGGATTTATTCTTCCAAGGGAATTGATGGCTGATTTTGTTTGTTCGTTAAACTGTTTTTCACTCCTCACCCGCAAATACGCGGCTCTCAGCAAGTCTGACTCATTGTTCAGTTTAGCCCTTAGTTCAACCATTTTATTCTGCATTGAGTGATAGGTTTCAAGACCAATCTTTTTATCACGATAATCTCTTCCAGGTATTAAGCTATACTTTTCAAAAACAGAATCTTTTAGCCGGGTGTTTATGGCTTGCAAATTTTCAATACTGTCGAGCGATTTTTTGTATTTGTCAATTGATGAATTTGTTGCGCGTGTTGAAGTCTTTAAACTAAGGGGATCCAGTTGCCATTTTATTCCATCTGTGGCGGTGAACAAAATAAGGCCTAAATCTTTTTCGAACTCATAATAACGTGCTTCCTTTGGGAACTTACTTTTAAGCGATGGATTTATTTCTTCCAGCTTTTGAATGTCGGCGACTTTTTCGAGTGTCATCGCATCAAAAGCCATCAGTTCACCCATAAATATCCACACGAAGCCGAAACCGCCTGAACCGTTAGAGAAGCTTAAATCACCTGAAGAATTAGAACCCTTTGAAACGCCTGAACCAACCGAATAGCCTAATATTCTGACTGGCCATTCTTTGATATCCTGATGCTCCTTTAGATCCCGGTGTTTGATTTTTTTTGCTGTGTTTATATCATTTGTTTGAACAGAATAAGTAGTATTAACTGTTTTATGGGTTATGCCCCGTCCGGAGGAATATGAAGTAGTTTTGTCAAAAGCTACAATTGAAAAAATAAGCGCCGTATCATTGTTCGAACGGTTCATCTTATTTGCTGAATTACCATTGCCCGTAACAATTATGGCTGGCAACTTCGCTGACCTTTCATCATATTTGGAAAGGCAGGATCTCAGCAGCAAGATAAATCCCCCGGTTAACAGGATCATAAGCAGGCAACCGGAGCCAACCATCATTTTGGGCCGAAGCATAAGTAATTTTTCATGAAGCTAGGCCCTATAGATTGCAGGCTTCATGGCGTTTAGCAGCCTGAACTTTTATTGAGTGGTTGGTCTGCACTATTTGATTTGGCGAATGTTCCTGTGTTCAAATGTTCCCGTGCTCAAATGATCCGTGGTCAAATGTTTCTGTGAGTTAATATTCTTGTAGGTAGCGTGGTTGTACGTTGAGTGCTTGCAGGTGAATGTTCTTGTGGGTGCAAGTTCATGTGGGAAAATATACCTGGCTTAGAAATCAGTTTGTACAGCAAATTTCGAAATTACAATCAAATTGAACTCTTTGAGATTTGCTATTTGGTTATGGGCTATTCATATAAGTTTTAAATACCATAGGGACTTATTTTTTATAATTAGGTTTGATAATAAATCAGCAAAGAGGCCTGGTCAGAATCGTTGTGACTGGTTGC
>NZ_DATHKG010000149.1:0-34003 GCF_035489435.1 Flavitalea sp. | reverse complement strand
AAATAGATCCCGAAAATGAACTTGAACAGGAGTATGTCACAAGTGGGTTACCTCACCAAACCAGTGAATATAACGCCCATGCACAACCGGACATTTCAGGTGATGACATACCAGGCGATATAGAAGATGAGGTTGAAGAAGAGGATGATGATCAAAATGAAACAGATCCGGGGTTAAAACCAGGAAATGAAGAAGGAAGGGATCCAGGGTTAGAAGCCGGGGAAGAAAAAAAGGAAGAAGCGCAGGAAGAAATTGATGATAGCAGGCACCACAGTAAATCAGATCAGCCTGTTATTTTAGATCAACCTGTTATTGCTGCGCTTGCGCCGGCTTCAACAGATATAGCCCCCGTTAACCCGAAAGAGTTGTTTTATGATGACGGTGAGGTGTTCGCAGAATTTATTACGGAAGAAACAAATGAAGAACTTCGGTTGAACGAAGAAACACTAAACGCTCCCTGGGAAACGGAGGAAGAAGATGCCGGGGAAAATAGTTCCGGAGAAGACGAACCCGTATCTGATGAAGAACTTCGTAATAACTTTGAAAAGCGCAAACATCTCACTTCAGAAGTTGTTGCAGGCGACCGGGAAAGACTAGAACCATTAAACAGGGGTACAGACCAGGCGAATGTTGAGCAACCAGCTCGCCAGTTTGAATACTCAGATGATCAGATGGTTGACCGTCCTGATCTGATCTCATTCGAAGCACAAAAAGCTTCTCAACGAGATCCTTTACCTGAAGAAATCGAAAATATCACTGAACATGAAACGGTAACTGACGAAGTCCAAACAGTAACCGATGAATTCCAAAATGCAGTTCAATCCCAGGTTTCCGCAGAGAATGCCGGATCCAATAAAGACGCCGGTTCCCTGTCCGCAGAAGCCGCTGATCCATTGGTTGCAAAAAATCCGGAACCTGCTTTTGCAAAAAATCCCGAACCTGAAGTAGCAAAAGACGCGCCCGTTGACGTTCAAAAACTGGAATTCGACCCTTATTATACAATTGACTACTTCGCATCCCAGGGAATTAAACTTAAACTGGAGGATTTTTCGAAGGACAAGCTTGGCCAGCAGTTGAAAAGTTTCACTGAATGGATCCGCAGTATGAAAAGACTGCCTCAACAGGTTGCTGAAAACAGTATGGATGAGACCGCTCAGCATTCTATACGCCGCATAGCCGAGCATTCTGTCGAGGAAAAAGAAGTGCTCACGGAATCAATGGCCGAGGTTTGGGTAAAACAGGGAAATTATGAAAAGGCCCGCCAGATCTACCGGAAATTAAGTTTGCAGAATCCCTCGAAAAGCACTTATTTTGCAGCCAAAATTGACCAATTAAAAGTCTTGTGATATGATGATCCTGTTCCTGATCCTGGTGATAATAATTAGCGTGATTGTAGGTTTCCTGATACTTGTTCAGAATCCAAAAGGTGGTGGCCTTGCCGGAAACATTGCCGGTTTTAATTCTCAGTTCATGGGTGTTAAGCAAACTACCGATGTACTTGAAAAAGGTACCTGGATCATGGCAAGTGCCATTGCCCTGCTTTGCATATTCTCAATTGTTTTCATTCCAAAAAGCTCAGCTGTTGATACAAGAGAACTGAGAGGTGGTCGTCCCACCCCCGCACAACAAGCTCCTGCTCAGCAGGTTCCGTCACAACCCGGAGCCTCAACACCGCAGCCTACTACACCGAATCCCTGATTCACACTACTTAAAAATATAACGAACCCTGCTGGCAATAGCAGGGTTTTTGTTTTATTTTACATCCCAGCTCAAAACGGAATTACGATCTAACTTTAGGATATATTATTATGATCAGGAAAATCTTTCTTGGCTTACTGGTTCTGGTTTTTTTGTCAGCCCTTTTTGTCGGCTGGCGTTTTTTTATGTCAGCTACAAGCTTTGATGAAAAATTGAAATTCCTCTATATCCGGACCGGCGAGGCAAACGAAATGGCTGTACTTAAAAGCCTGGATACCCTTATTGACAACCCCGGTTCATTCCGATTCCTGGCAAACCGTGTTAAAGTTTGGGAAAACCTGGGCCCAGGTAAATATGAAATAAAAAAGGGGACAAGTCTTTGGCAACTGGCCCGGATTCTTCGCAATCGCCGGCAATCATCAGTAAACCTCGTTATCACTAAGATCCGCACCAAAGAAAGTTTCGCCGGCCTGGTCGGAAGAAAGTTCGAAAGTGATTCGCTTGCTATCATAAACTACATGAACAACCCGGATACACTGAAACATTATGGGCTCGACAGCAATACCATCATGACAGCTGTTTTTCCAAATACATATACTTATTTCTGGAACTCTACGCCAACCATGATTTTCAGAAAATTGTTCTCAGAATATAAAACAGTCTGGAACGATGAGCGAAAACAAAAGGCATCTAAAATCGGGCTCACCCCCACTGAATCTTATATACTTGCATCAATTGTAGAAGAAGAGACAAATGCGAAAGATGAAAAGGATACTATGGCCAGCGTATATCGCAACAGGTTAAAAAAATCAATCCGCCTTGGCGCAGACCCGACGGTGAAATTTGCATTAAGGGATTTCTCACTGAAACGTATATACGAAAAACATCTTGCAGTCGTTTCACCATATAATACATACCGGAACCTGGGTTTACCCCCCGGTCCTATTTGTACGCCTTCGCTTGAAACGCTTGACGAAGTGTTAAATTCACCCGAAACAGAATACCTTTATTTTGTCGCAAAACCAGATCTTTCAGGCAAACATCTTTTTGCAAAGAACTACAACGATCACCTGAAGTATGCAAAATTGTATCGGAAAACTTTAGACTCACTACAAAGATTAAGACAGGCCTCCAAAGAAGACTTGTAATATTTTATGGTCAAATGGCAACGTATCATATTAAATACATCACTGGTTCAGTATGCCATTGCTAAATCAAAAAAAATTATACTTCCCGGCTTCGACGGCCTTCCATTGTATGATGTGATTATGTTTTTTTTGGCACAGGTCAAAAAGGTCGGCTTGTCCGAACGTGCATCTGCTGTTTCATATAATGTTATCATGGCGATTCCTCCGGCCTGCCTGTTTTTATTTACGATCATTCCGCAGTTGCCCTTTATTCCAAAAAGACCTCTGAAACGGCAGCTACATACGCTTATAACCGATATGGTTCCCGCAAGGGAGTATAACCAGAACATCATTTCATTTGTTGATAGTTTTCTTGATGAAACAAGAATCGGTCTGATATCATTTGGTTTTATCCTGTTGATATTTTTTGCTTCGAATGGAATGATGGGCCTGATGCGCTCATTCAATAAAAACTATATCGGCTTCGAAAAAAGATCAGAATTCCAGACAAGGTGGACCGCCATAAAACTAACAACGATCATGATGGGACTGGTACTTGCCTGTCTCATACTGCTCATTATGCAGGGTATGGTTCTAAGATGGCTCGGTATCAAAAGCGAATTACTTATCAGTCTTATCGATTCTATCCGTTGGCTATTTATTCTCGGCCTGATATTTTATTCCATTGCCCTTATTTATAAATACGCACCAGCCATCAAAAAACCATGGCGGATTCTATCTCCGGGATCTGTATTGGCAACTTCTTTGAGTATTTTATCGACACTGGTGTTTTCTACATTCGTTAATAATTTCGGCGAATACAATGCCCTTTATGGTTCGATAGGAACCATCATTGTTTTAATGAGTTTGATTTATATAAATTCCCTGGTATTGCTGATTGGCTATGAGCTGAACGTAAGCATTCATTCTATAAAGGCGCTCGCTGAAGAAAGAATGAAACAAGAGACTTCACATCCACAGGTCACAGCATAACGGGATCTCAGATTTCTCCATAATATTTCCATTCTTTCAATAATGATTTTGACCGGTCTGCATCCATTTTCCGGGAATCGTAATGCCCCGCAATGGTTTTCTGGCGATAAGCTTCATATAAACAAACAGCACATGCAACAGAGATATTTAATGATTGAATAATTCCGGCTTGTGGAATCAGGAAATTGCCATCTGCCATTTCCCTGATCTCATCACTCACGCCGGAATGTTCATTGCCAAATACCAGGGCAAGTTTCCCGGTAAAATCAATCTCATACAGATCAACGGCATCGGCAGACAAATGAGTTGTGAGAATTTTGTCGTAAGAGCGACGCAAAACTTCCATGCATTCAATTGCATCGGTAAATTGATGGATAGTGAGCCATTTTACAGCGCTGCTGCTGCTTTTTGCGCCCCATTTTTTATGTATTGGAATCTTTGTGTTCAGGATATAGATGTCCTGGATCCCAACCGCATCACAGGTACGCATCACCGCCGAAATATTATGAGGATCAAATACGTTTTCAAGAACAACAGTCAGGTCATCCTGGCGTTTACTAAGTACGGTTAACAATCTGGCTTCCCTTTCTGGCGTCATATTTGTAAAAACTATGAAACGAAAATACAAAAAGCTATCTTCGTGGACTGATATTCAATTTAAAATCCAAAAACCCATGTTGAAGAAAATCCTAAAAATCACAGGTATTGTACTCGTTGTGCTCATTCTCGCAGCAATTGCCATCCCCTACTTCTTCAAAGATAAGATCGTTGCGTTCGCAAAAACAGAAATCAATAAAAATGTAAATGCCCGGGTAGATTTCACCGATGTTGATATTTCATTTTTCCGGCGCTTTCCCCGTGTTGCAGTTGCTCTTGAAAACCTCCAGGTAATTGGCCTGGATGAATTTTCAAAAGACACCCTGATAAGTTCAAAAAACATTGACGTTGCTGTTAACCTGATGAGTATTATCAGTGGTAACAACATGAATATTTATTCTGTCACCATTAACCAGCCGCGGATTCACGCGCTTGTTACCAAAGAAGGTAAAGCCAACTACGATATCGCCAAACCGGACACGGCCGCCGTTTCAACTCCATCTGAAGAAAAACCTTTCAATCTCCAGTTGAAAAAATATGAAATCAAAGACGGCTATGTTTATTACAATGATCTTTCGTCAGATATGAGTGCCGAGCTAGTTAATCTTAATCATGAAGGCAGTGGTGATTTTACTTCGGATCTTTTTACGCTCGTTACCAATACCAATGCTGATGAGGTTTCTTTCAGCTATGGTGGCGTACCTTATTTATACAGATCTAAAACAAGTATCGATGCAGCTATAGAGGTTGACAATAAAACCAGTAAGTATTCATTCAATACTGAACAGATACAGGTCAATGATATGAAACTTGCAGCAGGTGGATTCTTTCAACTGGTGAATGACAGCGTTTATAATATGGACATAAAGTTTAACGCTCCATCCACTGAATTCAAAACCATTCTTTCCCTGATCCCTGCTGTTTATAAAAACGATTTTGATAAGATAAAAACCAGTGGCTCTGCATTGTTCAACGGCTTTGTTCGTGGAGTATATAGTTCAACTGCCATTCCCGCTTATGCCGTTAACCTTGAAGTAAAAAATGGATTCTTTCAATACCCTGATCTTCCAAAACCAGTAAAGAATATTAACATCGTCATGAAGGTGAATAACCCCGACGGTGTTACTGATAACACTGTCGTTGATATCCAACAGGGGCATCTTGAAATGGATAACGAACCGTTCGACTTTAAGGTTCTTTTCAAAAAGCCGCTGACAGATATGTATGTAGACGCGGTTGCCAAAGGCAGACTTGATCTTTCAAAGATCACCCAGTTTGTAAAGCTTGAAGCAGGTACTAAGCTTGCAGGGCTGCTTAATGCCGATATCCAGGCAAAAGGCAATATTGCAGCTGTCCAGAAACAACAACCAGGGCCATTCTCCGCAAAAGGTTTTGTGGAAATTGCTAAGCTGTACTATACATCTCCGGCATTTCCCCAACCTATCCAGAATACCAGTGCAAGAATTAATTTTGAGAACCCGGATGGTATAGCTGATCATACGGTAATTAACATTCCTGCAGCCCATATAGAAGTTGGTAAAGATCCGGTGGATCTCACCTTAATTCTTACTACACCTGCAAGCGATCCACAATTTGAAGGAACTGCAAAAGGCTCATTTAACCTCGGCAATATCGGTCAGTTTTATACTTTCGAACCGGGAACATCACTTGCCGGACAAGTTGCTGCTAATCTCGCATTCAAAGGAAAAAAATCACAGATTGATAAAAGCCAGTATGATGCCATTCAAACCTCAGGCACCGTTAATGCATCCCAGGTAAATTATAAATCAAAAGATTATCCTGATGGTGTTAAGGTAAGCAATGCGACCATGACTTTTAATCCGAGCAATGTTACTTTGAATACCGTTGCAGGCAACTTCATGGGAACAAATTTTACAGCTAACGGAAGCTTCGATAACCTGATCGGTTATGCCATGAAAGATGAACCGCTCGCAGGAAAACTCAATGTTGCTGCAGACAAAGTAAATCTTAACAAATGGATGAGTACCGATACAACCACTGCTTCTGCAGAAACTGTAGCATCCGAACCTTTTGCAGTTCCGAAAAATATCAGCTTCCTGGTGAATGCAAAAGCTGACCAGGTGACTTATGATAAAGTAAACTATAATAATGTGACCGGGGCTTTATCACTTGCCAATGAAACAGTAGTTTTAAAAGACATAAAGATGCAGGCGCTGGATGGTACTATCGGGCTGAACGGATCCTATTCTACCGCAAGGAGCAAAAAAAATCCGGACATTTCTCTCAGCTACGATGTTGAAAACCTTGATGTGCAAAAAACATTCAATTCGTTTAACACAGTGCAGGCGCTGATGCCGGTAGCAAAATTTATTTCAGGAAAACTGACCTCTAAACTTACCATGAAAGGTAGACTTGGACAAGACATGATGCCCGATCTGAACAGCCTCACCGGTGAAGGAACCTTGTTTTTATTACAGGGCTTCCTTAGTAAATTCGGACCACTTGAAAAGCTTGCTTCTACTCTCAATGTTAAAGATCTCCAGGCAGTGACGCTGAAGGACATCAAAAATTATATTGAATTTGCAAACGGAAAAGTACTTGTGAAACCATTTACTGTTAAAATAAAAGAGATTGATATGGAGATTGGTGGTATGCATGGGTTTGACCAGTCTCTTGACTATATAGTAAATATGAAGGTTCCAAGATCATTAATCGGCGATCAGGGCAACCAATTAATCAATGGTTTGGTAACACAGGCAAATAATAAAGGTGTTCCGGTCAAACTCAGTGATGTGATCAACCTGAAAGTCAAAATGGGAGGCACAATAACAAATCCCCAGATAAAAACAGATCTCAAACAGGCATCAGCTTCTCTTGCAGAAGACATGAAAGCCCAGGCAAACGTCTTTATTGAAGCAAAAAAAGCAGCTGCCGACAGTGCTGTGACCGTCGCAAAGGCACAGGTGAAAGATTCAATCGAATCTGCTAAAAAACAAGTAATCAAGGCTGCCGAAGAAAAGCTTAAAGAACAAATTGCCGGAAAGAAGGACTCAACCGGCAAACCGGTCGACGCAAAAAAACAACTTGAAGAAACCGGCAAGGGCTTGTTGAAGGATCTGCTAAAGAAAAAACCGAAGGATACTACCCGAAAACAATAAAGGATTTATTGAATTGATTGATAGTTTATGCCGGGTAAATGCCCGGCATTTTTTTGCCCTTGTCCGTTTCGTCCCGGCCAGCCATTTCTAATTTCTTTTACTTTAATATTGAGCCATTTACCCTATTTTTGACCACCTTAAATTTTTAACATTACTTATGGACAAATTGATTTACCTGGTTCCGGCAATGGGCGTTGTGGGCCTCTTGTACACCTTTGTAAAATTTGCGTGGGTTTCTAAACAGGATGCCGGTACCGACCGGATGAAAGAAATCAGCAAATATATTGCTGAGGGTGCCATGGCTTTTTTAAAGGCTGAATGGAAGATTCTTGGCTATTTCGTTGTGATCGCTGCAGTACTCCTGGCATTTATGGGAAGCAGAAATGACAAGTCGCATTGGTCCATTGCAGTTGCTTTTATTTTAGGTGCATTTTTTAGTGCACTTGCGGGTTATATCGGTATGCGAATAGCAACAAAGGCAAACGTCCGGACTGCACATGCTGCCCGTACAAGTCTTTCAAAAGCACTTAATGTGTCATTTACCGGCGGCTCAGTTATGGGCCTCGGAGTTGCAGGTCTGGCTGTACTTGGTTTAGGCGGTTTATTTATAATACTCAAAGCTATTTTTGCACCGAATTCACCGGTTGACTCAGAAGAAATGGTCAGAACTATCGAAATTCTTACCGGTTTTTCACTCGGCGCTGAGTCAATAGCCCTTTTTGCACGTGTCGGTGGCGGTATTTATACAAAAGCTGCAGATGTTGGAGCTGACCTGGTAGGAAAGGTGGAAGCTGGAATTCCAGAAGATGATCCACGCAATCCGGCAACTATTGCTGACAATGTTGGAGACAACGTGGGTGATGTGGCTGGAATGGGCGCTGATCTTTTCGGTTCTTATGTAGCTACTGTTCTGGCAACTATGGTGCTTGGCCAGGAAACTAAAGCCATTGATGACTTTAATGGTATGTCACCGATCCTTTTGCCAATGCTGATTGCAGGTGTCGGTATTCTTTTTTCAATAGTGGGAACCTGGTTCGTGAGAATCAGCGACTCAGCTGGTATCAGCACTACGACGGTTCAAAAGGCGCTCAACATGGGTAACTGGGGAAGCATAATACTGACTGCAGCTGCCTGTGCGGGATTGGTTTATTACCTTCTTCCCGAAACAATGACCCTTCGTGACCTTGAATTTACCAAATGGGGTGTGATGGGGGCTATCGCGGTTGGACTCGTAGTCGGAACGCTGATGAGCATGATCACTGAATATTATACTGCCATGGGCAAAAAACCGGTAATGAGCATCATCAGACAATCTTCTACCGGTCATGCAACAAATGTAATTGGTGGTCTTGCCGTTGGTATGGAAAGTACTTTTCTACCTATCCTTGTGCTTGCCGCAGGTATTTGGGGTTCTTATGAATGCGCAGGTTTGTACGGAGTTGCAATTGCGGCGGCCGGAATGATGGCCACCACTGCTATGCAGCTGGCTATTGATGCATTTGGACCTATTGCAGACAACGCTGGTGGTATTGCGGAAATGAGTGAGCTGCCAAAAGAAGTCCGCGAAAAAACGGATGTACTCGATGCTGTTGGTAACACTACTGCGGCTACCGGTAAAGGTTTCGCAATCGCTTCTGCCGCGCTCACTGCCCTGGCACTTTTTGCGGCTTATGTTGGTGTGATAAATCACAATGGTTATGCAATGAGCGGAATTGATATCTATAAAGCTAAAGTGCTGGCCAGTCTTTTTGTTGGCAGCATGATTCCTTTTATATTTTCATCACTCGCTATCCGTGCGGTTGGTGAAGCAGCCATGGCAATGGTTGAAGAAGTAAGACGCCAGTTCAGAACAATTCCAGGAATTATGGAAGGAACGGGCAAACCTGAATATGATAAATGCGTTGCTATTTCCACCGAAGCATCCCTCAAAAAAATGATGTTACCCGGGGCTATTGCTATACTTTCTCCATTAATTATTGGCTTCCTTTTAGGCCCCGAAGCTTTGGGAGGCTTTCTTGCCGGAGCAACGGTAAGCGGTGTACTAATGGGAATGTTTCAGAATAATGCAGGGGGTGCCTGGGATAATGCAAAAAAATCTTTTGAAAAAGGAGTGCTTATCAACGGACAGACTTATAAAAAAGGAAGTGATCCACATAAAGCTGCTGTGACAGGTGATACAGTAGGTGATCCTTTCAAAGACACCTCTGGTCCCAGTATGAATATTCTCATCAAACTTATGTCTATCGTGTCTTTGGTTATTGCTCCAACCCTGGCAGTGATATTCGCAGAGAGAGAAACACAGTCAGTGAAAATGTTGAAGGAAAAAGAGAAAATTTCCAAGGCAGATGAAATAAAAGCCGTTGTTCCTGATCCGGCAAAAACTGTTTCATTTAATCAATAAATATTTGAGTGAATAAATAACTGTTCCATTGAATAGATTTCCATATTCAAAAAATCAGTTGACTAAGACTAAAATCATCCCAACTAAAAAAATAATCAATCATTTTTAAAGTCAACGGTTGCTTCTTCCGAAGCAACCGTTTTTTCTTTTGAACCCCGGTTGTCCGCTGCCATTATCGTCTATATTTCATTCTCATCTCTCAATACCATTCTACTCTCAATACCACTCTCCCATCTAATTTTCCTTTCACAAAATTGACCGGGATTAAAATTTTTCGTTTCTTATCTTGTATTAACAATTCATTACGATAGATTTCGTATTTTTAAGAAAACGAATTCTTATCATGTCAGCAACAAAGTATATCAAACCAACAGAAAGTGAGTTAGAGATTTTGCGGGTACTTTGGGGAAGAACCACTGCAAGTGTAAGGGATGTTCATGAAGAACTTGCCGCACACAAGGAAGTCGGTTATACCACCACCCTGAAACTGATGCAGATCATGCATGAAAAGGGGCTGGTAAAAAGAGACGACTCTATCAAAACCCATATTTACCAGGCTAATGTTAGCCGTGAGAAAACGCAAAAACAAATGGTGGGTAAGATGATTGATACTCTTTTTGGTGGATCACCAACAGAGCTTGTAATGCAGGCGCTAGGTAATCATAAAGCCTCAGCTGTCGAATTGGAGGAAATTCAAAAACTTATCGACAACTTAAAAAAACAGTAAAGCATGGGCCCAATTCTCCAATCCGCTTTTCTCAAAGCGTTGGGATGGTCACTAATAGACAGTTTATGGCAAATGGGTGTTGTTTGGTTGATTTACCTGGCAATAACCCGAAGCGGAAAAAGGTTCAATGCCAATCTAAGGCATAATCTCGCGCTGTTATCGCTTGCCGCCGGTTCAGGCTGGTTCATGTTCTCCCTAATTTTTAACACTTTTTCCGGCAGGCCAGGCACTGCTGCAGGTTTCTCTAATTTGCTGGGCCAGGTACCGGATAAGCTGGATGCCATTTTACCCTGGCTTTCTGTTGCTTACCTGGTCGTAGCCATGATACTGGCTATCCGTTTGCACAGACAGCATTCTTACACTAAAACGCTTTCCACAAAAGGACTCAGAAAAGCCGATCCAGAAATCAGGGTTTTTCTTCAACATCTTGCGGCTCAAATGGGTCTGAAAAAAGAAATAAGGGTCTGGATTTCGGAGCTGGTTGAAACCCCACTTACTGTCGGGTTCTGGAAACCTGTAATCCTGCTTCCGGTTTCAATAATTAATAACCTTTCCCTAAAACAGACTGAATCAATTATACTTCACGAATTGTATCATATTCAACGGAACGACTTCCTGATGAATCTGCTTATTGCAGTTGCAGATATCATATTGTTTTTCAATCCGTTTGCGAGGTTTTTTAAGGATGTAATTCAAAGGGAAAGGGAACACCGCTGCGACGATATCGTAGTACAATTCCGTTATGATGCGACCCTGTACGCCCAGGCCCTGTTGATTCTTGAGAAACAAAGGCCAGAGCGGAATCAACTGCACAAGATCTCACTGGCTGCAACAGGAAATAATAAAATGCTTCTCCTTGCGAGAGTCAGAAGATTACTTACAGGCGAAACCGTTGCCACACCAATTAGTCAAAGACTGATTTCATTCCTCTTACCCGCTCTTTTCCTTGGCTACCTGGGATGGAAAGTCCCGGTCAAAGACCTTTCTTCCAGTGAGCCGGTACCTGTTGTAATGACTAAGTTGATCTCCACACGTGTTCCAGGTTCGGAATTGCCCCAGCTTTTTAGTACTACAGCCCCAGTCACCGACCCGGCAGCGACTAGTGAAAATCAAAGCAAAAACGAACAAATAGTTGAAGACTTCAAAAACGCCGCCGAGGATATCAACATTGAAAAAGACTTTGCAAAAGTAATTGTTACGGGAAAAGTGGAAGAACTGATTAGCGCAGTTGCCCGGAGTCCACACATTGAATATGTGAATGCCGAACAACCCCGTGAATATACAATTAGTATTGAGGGCAATGCCAGTGCTACTGTAGAAGTTCCTGCCGCCCCGGATGCGCAGGAAAAACCTTTTCCTTATGTACCAGGCAGCAGTTTTACCTATAAATTAATGGAAGACACTGCTTTTCCGAAAAAATCCCACAACGCTGATCTCACAACCCAGGTGCAACTGGCCAGGACAATGAATGCTATTGATGGGCTTAACTGGTCACAGATAGAACGCAATCTCGAAAAAGCCGGTGAGAAACTAAATATCGAAAGGCTGCAACTGGAGTTAAAGAAAGCTGTTGCCGAAATTGACTGGAAAACACTAAATGAGGATCTGTCGAAAACCTCCCACGAATCGGCCACAGAAGTGGAAAAATATAGAACCCAGTTGGCTGAAAGATATATCCAGTTCGAAAAAGCAAAGATCCGCAAAGCTGAACTTATCAAAGCTGCTGAGGTGGAAATGGTCGATGATCGTCTGAAACAGACTGTTCCTTCTAACAAATCAAAGGTGATCAGGGTTAAAAAGATTGTGAATATTTAAGCCAAAAATATTTGCCGTCTCCCAGCAGAGGCAGGCACATTAAAAAACCCTCCTGGCGGAGGGTTTTTTGTTGGCAGTTGGTTTTGGTACATTCTGTGACCAAAGAGGATTTTGGTCGCAGCCGCCTGGTTTGTTGGTCACAAATCCAGACACATAAAACAAATAAACTTTGAACTTCAGAACTATCTAAAAAGGTGATCGGTATACTAATCTTCTTGTTTCTCTCTTCACTGGCTTCAAACTCTTCTCCAAAAAACTATGGCCCGTTGAGGTGAACCGGTTAAACTTCAATCTACAATTAGATTTAATCGGGTTTTAACCTGGTCTTGCTATTAGAAGACAACGCCTTGTTAGAAGATGCTGCATCAGAATTAAAACCTTTTTATTCATTGATTTAAATCAATTCCCATCTAGTTCTGTCTTGCGACCAGCTGCCGAAATCACGGCTTGTGGCCCTGAACAGAACAAAAAATCCAGAATAGAAAGCTGCGGTATAAATCCATTTTTCTCTTCAAAAACCTGCCTGTATGTCAGGTCCACAATATTTTCATTTTGAATTGTCCTTGGAAAAAACCGGTTTCTAAAATCGAATATTGAAGCATTTTTAAAATCAGTCTCATATTTATCTGTCAGGGAATATGTCCATTTTCCCCGGATTGACTCTTTTAGCCAGTCCAGGCAAACCAGGTTCCAATCCAAAAGATATTGATATTCTTTGTCAAACAGACCCGAAAACCCTTCTGAGAAATATTCAAAAAATGGCGACCGGTTATAGGCCGAAACAATCGACCTGAGATGTTGCAACTGCCAGTTTACCGAATTGTCAATTTTCACTTCCTTAGAAATCGTCCGCTGATCCCGTCCACCAACCAGGGGAATACTCAGTTTTATCCTCCCGTTTGCACCTGCAATCATACATCTGTTCCGAAAGCTCATTTTTATATGATGATCATATTGCTCAAAAATGATATGTTCAATATTTAATAGAGTTAAATAGTAATTAACCGTCGGAAAATACTGTAAATCAATTATTAATGCCTTCACTTTAAGTTTTTATTTTATACTGTTTAATTTTTGCGAATTTTAGTCGTGCCTGGCACGAAATTGAGTCTTTTTATTTGTAATTTAATACTAATTGATATGAGATATCTATCTGGTAAACAATATTTAAACATCACTTTGTAATACTAAATATATTAGTTGATGATTTTCGCAATTTTCGCCTTTCCATGGCTCAGATTTTCTAAAAAATTTAGCCAACTATTTTCTAAAATTACAAAGCCATTTTTGGCCGGAAAAATTAATCTCCTACTTTGCAGCCTAAATTATGTCGGTATGAAAATTGGGCTCCTTTATGTCCTGGTCGTGGTTACACTTTTTGCCTGTGCAAAACCGAAGGATCTTGAGTACGTAGATTTTAAAAACCTGAAGGTGGTTAAATGGGGTTTGATTGAATCGACGGTTGGGATGGACGTCGAATTTTTTAATCCGAACAAATCAAACCTTCAACTCAAGAAGGCAGATGTGGACGTTTTTATCAATAATACTTACCTGGGAAAATCGACACTCGATAGTCTTGTCAGAATTCCTGGCAGGGACACATTTTCACTCCCGGTGACCATGCGGGTAAAAACCGGGGGAGCACTGACAAATATTCTGAGAATTGTTTCAGACAGTTCTGTCCTGATAAGAATGGAAGGAAATGCAAGTTTTGGAAAGGGAGGTGTTTTCTTAAATTATCCCATTAAATATGAAGGACTAAAAAGGATCAAATTTTAAAAATTCATTTTTTCCGAACTCATTTCCCGATCCCAATTTTGAATTTTCAGTTTAGTCCTGTATTTGAATTTTCGGGGTTATTTGGATTTCGGAGTTTGCGCTGGATTTGGAATTTCGGAGTTATTGGGATTTTCGGAGTTAGTCCTGAATTTAAATTTTCGTATCTATTTGAATTTTCGGAGTTAGTCCTGGATTTGAATCTTCAGATTTAGTCCGGGATTTAAATTCGAATTTCGAAGATCACGCCGCGGAATAGGTTTTAAAAAGGAACAAAAAAAACCCGGCGGTTGCCGGGAAGATTTATCAAAAATTAATTGAGAATTTATTCGTTTTTCATGCCCCCACCGTCTTCAGGTTTTTTGCAGCAGGTCGGAAGTTTCTTATAAGATTCTTCGTTTGCGGTGATATCATCAGCATCGAAACCGGTGTTTGCGATCGTAGTTTTGATGATTTCAATATTCGTTCTTTCAGAGACAAAAGTCACTTTTGTTGTTTTTTTCTTGAAATCAACAACTGATTTTTGCACTCCAGGTTCTCTCAGAAGTATCTTTTCAATACGTTCCTTACACATTTCACATTGAACTGTCGGGGTTTTGATAACCACGGTCTGCACTCCTTTCTTGACCTGGCTGAGACCGGCGGTCGCGAATGAGACAGTGGCAAGGAGCAGTAGTCCAAATTTTTTCATAGGTAATTGTTTTTTCAAATGTAATTATTTCCCCTGCCAGTTGCCAGGATCCGCTTGCCATTTTAACAAAATTTCGTGCTGATTTGCGGTAAAAATCTGCTTTTCCACAGCCAGACGGATCAGGGTCGGGTAATTGGTAAGTGTTCTGAGTCTGACACCGGCGGCGGCAAAATTTCTTGCTGCTTCAGGAAAGCCATAATCGAAAATAGAAACCATCCCAATTACATCAAGTTCCTTTGCCCTAAGCACTTCCACTACCTGCAGGCTGCTTTTCCCCGTTGAAATAAGGTCCTCAATCACTACCACCTTTTGTCCTGCTTCATAATATCCCTCTATCTGGTTACCCAGACCGTGTTCTTTGGGCTTAGGTCTTACATAGATATATGGAAGCTTAAGCTGGTCGGCTGCCATAGCTCCCCAGGCTATACCGGCTGTTGCCACACCAGCCAACAGGGCCCCGTCTTCAAACTGGTCGAAAATAACATTGCACATCTCAGACTTAATGAATTCACGGACGAAGGGAAACGACAGTACCCTTCGGTTATCACAGTAGATAGGACTCTTCCAACCCGAAGCCCAGTTATAAGGCTCATCGAGGTTAAGCTGTATTGCCTTAACCTGTAGTAATTTCTCAGCGACTGCTTTTTCATTTGTTGTCATAAGAAAACATTTTTAATTCCCCTACTACGCCGCGCAGCAATCTTGTTCTGAGGGTTGCTAAGCGGCTTCGAAGGGCGAACCCTACTACGCCGCGCAGCAATCTTGTTTTGAGGATTGCTAAGCGGCTTCGAAGGGCAAACGCGAAAGTATTTTAAAAAAACGAAGTGATTTACATCGTGGCGCTTTAAATTGTATCAGTAAACGTATTTGCATGTACATAAAGATTTATTTTAACGATAAGCCCCTTTTTCTTACTGATTCAATAACCCCGGAACTCGAACCTTACAAACATCATGATGACGCAGTTTTTATGGACGAACTCTCGTCGCCGGCTATAAACTCCATGATCCATGAAATGAAGACGGAGAAGGTTCATGCAGGCATTTTTTTACACGAAAATCTTGAGGCACTCAGGCATGCTTTTTATAAGAAATTCCTGATAATTCAAACCGGTGGCGGGCTGATAGAAAATGACAATGGTGAATACCTTATGATTTTCAGAAGGGGAAAATGGGATCTGCCAAAAGGCAAACTGGACGAAGGTGAAACAATTGAAGAGTGCGCAATCAGGGAGATAAATGAAGAAACAAAGCTGGTTAATTTAAGCATTAAAAAACATCTGATCAATACTTATCATACTTACGACGAAAACGGGAAACATATATTGAAAAAAAACTCCTGGTTTATAGTTCATGCGGCGGGTGAACAACATCCCGAACCGCAGTTGGAAGAAGATATCACCGAAGTAAAATGGGTGAGTCCCGGGGACCTGGGGCCTTATACAAAAAATACGATGCCTTCTATACTGGATGTGTTGAGAGCCGGCGGACTGATTGAACCGCTTAAAAAGGGGTTTAACGAAGCGTATTAATCCACTGGAAGCATTGTGAACCTGGTCAATCTGCCTATTCGCTCCTCTTTGGAAGAATGGCCACAGTGAGCCTGCTGATACAAACCAATACATTCTTTTCGTTGCTGATCCTGATATCCCATACATGGGTTGATGACCCAAGATGAATGGGTTTGGCTACACCGGTTACAAAGCCTTCTTTTGCACTTTTGATGTGGTTTGCGTTAATCTCAATCCCAACACAGATAAATCGTTCAGTATCTATGACCAGCGATGATCCGATACTCCCCAATGTTTCAGCCAGGACACAAGAAGCACCGCCATGCAGCAATCCATAAGGCTGGAGCGTGCGGTGATCAACAGGCATTTTCCCTTTTAGAAAATCAGTACCCAGTTCAACGAATTCAATCCCCAGCCAACCGGCCATATTATTTTCGCCCATTGAAACCAGGTCATCAATGCTGATTTTTTTATTATACCAGATCATAATTTTTATTGAGTCGCATTGCAGGTATTTCAACTAACCTTTTTCGAAGGCGTCTTTGCTGCCCGGAACTCAGCGATGGTTGTTGCAACCTCCTCAGGCAGAAACTGCATAGCGTTTCCACCGTTCCGGATAACATCACGTACAAGGGTACTCGCAACAGAAGTATACTGGGGCAGGCAGGTAAGAAAGATGGTTTCGATATTGTTGTCGAGACTGCGATTCATATCTGCTATGGCTTTCTCATATTCGAAGTCGTTCACATACCTTATACCACGCAGGATAAAATTTGCTCCGACTTTCAGGCAGCACTCGACCGTAAGTCCATCATAAACCACACATGAAATTTTGTTATTGGTACGGTAGATCTCATTGATCCATTTCATACGCTGCTCCTCATCAAACATCGGAACCTTACTTGCGTTTCTTCCAATACCAATTACTAGCTTATCAAACAACGGCAAAGCCCGATTGATTATGTCCAGGTGACCAATAGTGATGGGATCAAAAGTTCCCGGAAACAATGCAATTCGCGACATAGAGAGCTATTAGATTGAGGTAAAATACAACAAATATGCAGAACAATTCATCAGTTGTTAACTTCCCTGCCACCTGCTAGAAGGTATAGTGCGGCCATCCGGACGGCAACTCCATTTTCAACCTGTTGTAAGATAATCGACTGCCCGCTGTCGGCAGCATCACTGTCAAGTTCCACGCCCCTGTTAATAGGTCCCGGATGCATGATCACGATTTCTTTGTCAAGGCTGTCAAGCAAAGCCTTATTAATGCCGTAGGCGAGACTGTATTCCCTTAAAGAAGAAAATAAAACCTGGTTTTGCCTTTCCAGCTGGATACGCAAAACATTTGCAACATCGCACCACTGCAGTGCTTTCTTAAGATTATATTCAACCTGCACATCAAAAGCCTCCTTAAGATATTTGGGTATCAGCGTTGGCGGACCTGCCACCATCACTTCCGCACCCATTTTTTTAAGAAGGTAAATATTACTAAGTGCAACCCTTGAATGCATGATATCACCAATAATTGCGATTTTTTTCCCTTCCAGGGTTCCCAGTTTTTCCCGAATGGAAAAAGCATCGAGTAGCGCCTGTGTGGGATGTTCATTGATGCCATCGCCGGCATTGATTATAGCTGCCGGTATATGTTTGGCGAGGAAATGCGGAGCGCCGGTGGCACTGTGACGCATAACCACCATATCAACTTTCATTGAGAGAATATTGTTCACTGTATCAAGCAGGGTCTCTCCTTTTGTCACCGATGAGCCGCTCGCGCTGAAATTAATGATATCTGCACTGAGTCTTTTTTCTGCCAGCTCGAAAGAAATCCTGGTTCGTGTTGAATTCTCATAGAAAAGATTCACAACAGTGATATCCTGAAGTGAAGGAACTTTTTTGATGCGACGCTGAAGCACATCTTTAAACTGAACGGCTGTATCTAAAATGATCTTTATATCCTGTGGAGTGAGATCGCGAATACCAAGAAGGTGTTTGACTGAAAGCTGCATTTCAGGCATCGAAGTTATAAGATAAAAAGATAAATCCGGAAATCATTTTCGCTATCCTAAAATTTTGTGATAAGCCATCCTTAAATTTTGTGATAGTAATCCATCGCCATGAAAAGAGCAAAAGCAGGTGATCAATTCTCCAGCAATACCACTTCCTGGCGGTTGTCTCTTTCCTTCCAGTAAACCTTGACTTTCTGTGATACGATTGAATCGATTGCCCGGCCAACATAATCCGGCTGTATCGGCAACTGGCGGCTGAAACGCCTGTCAATAAGAATACATAATTCAACCTTAGCCGGCCGGCCGAATGCCATCAACGCGTCCATCGCCGCCCGTATGGTTCTGCCCGTATACAGAACATCATCTATCAGAACAACATTTTTGTTTTCGATGCTGAAAGGAATTTCAGTATGATTCGGAATATGTATTCCTTTTGCAACATCATCCCTGTAAAAAGTTATGTCCAGTTTACCATAATTAACCTGCTGGCCCGGCAACAGGTTGCGTAATTCCTTTACCAACTGGTCAGACACAAAAATACCACGTGGCTGAATGCCAATTAATACCGTGTCTTTTAAGTCAACATGGTTTTCAAGAATCTGGTGCCCCAGCCTCTTGATCGTTATTGCGATCTGTTGCTCGGTAAGTACAGTTTTCAACTATAGTCAGTTTAATTATGAAGTTATGAGTTATGAGTGATGAGTGATGAGTTAGTTATGAGTTATTTAGTTATGAGTTATTGGGTCTTGAGATGGAGTAGTGCATTCACCAACTCTTAACTCAACCACTCACTCATCACTCATCACTCATAACTCATAACTCTATTCAACTTTCGCCCTGAAACGGATAGTAGTAACTTGCCGGAGGGTTAAACGTTTCTTTAATCGTTCTTGCACTTAACCAACGATACAAGTTCAGGATTGAGCCTGCCTTATCATTTGTTCCGCTTGCACGCGCACCGCCGAAAGGTTGCTGACCAACAACTGCACCGGTAGGTTTATCGTTGATATAAAAGTTACCAGCTGCGTTCCTCAGTTTCTCCGTTGCCAGTTCAACAGCCGTGCGATCTTTCGAAATGATGGAACCGGTTAATGCGTATGGAGATGTTTCGTCAACAAGCTTAAGCGTCTCTTCGAATTTGTCGGCTTCATATACATAAATGGTGAGAACCGGTCCAAAGATCTCTTCGCACATGCTAACGTATTTTGGATCCTTTGCTTCAATAACTGTGGGTTGAACAAAGTAACCCTTTGAACTATCGCAAACGCCACCTGCAATTATTTCAGCATCAGGATCTTTTTTTGCATTCTCTATATACCTGCTGATATTATTAAAACTTTTTTCATCAATAACTGCATTGATAAAATTTGAAAAGTCATCGACCGGACCCATCCTGAAACTGTTAACACCTTCAGCCAATTTTCTTTTCACCTCTTCGGCGAGATTGGATGGAATATATGCTCTTGAAGCAGCGGAACATTTCTGTCCCTGGAATTCAAAAGCACCCCTCAGCAGCGCCGTAACCACCACATCAACATCAGCACTTTTATGGACGACCACAAAATCCTTTCCTCCTGTTTCACCAACGATCCGCGGATATGACTTATAGTTCGACATATTAGCACCAATCGTCTTCCACATATTATTAAATACACCGGTGGAACCCGTGAAATGTATACCAGCAAAATCACGATGAGTAAAACAGACCTTACCAAGCGTCGGTCCATCCACATAAATCAGGTTGATAACCCCATCAGGTAATCCAGCTTCCTTCAGGATACGCATGAACATCTGGGCCGAGTAAACCTGTGTATTAGCGGGCTTCCAAACAACGACATTTCCACACAAAGCTGCTGATGAAGGAAGATTTCCACCGATCGCAGTAAAATTGAAAGGCGTAACTGCGAGCACAAATCCCTCGAGTGGACGATATTCCAAACGGTTATGCATACCCGGGCTGCTTATTGGCTGTTGTTTATAAATCTCAGATAAAAAGTGGACATTGAAACGTAGAAAATCAATCAGTTCACAGGCGCTATCAATCTCAGCCTGGTAAGCGTTTTTACTTTGGCCAAGCATGGTTGTACCATTAATATAAGGCCGGTATTTCGTTGCGATCAGATCCGCCGCTTTCAAAAATATATTTGCACGGTTTTCCCAGCTCAGGGCCGCCCATTTGTCTTTGGCAGCCAGGGCGGCATCAATTGCCTGGTTAATATGAGTTTCATCCCCATTATGAAAATGTCCAAGTATATGTGCAGTTTCATGGGGTGGATGGATAGCGGTCTTCTTACCAGTGCGGATTTCTTCACCACCGATATACATTGGAATATCCGCCTGCACCCCTTTGAGTTCGGCCAAAGTATTTTTGAGTATTTCTCTTTCTTTTGAACCTGGTGCATAATTCAAAACTGGCTCATTAACCGGCATAGGGTAATTGAAATATCCAAGACTCATAAATTTTTTTTAATTATTGATCGCTATGATCTGAATGTTATTATCTTTTTGACGAAACCAGATCTGACCTTGTCCTATCATCGCACCCTGCTCATTACGGAAAACCTGGTTAAGGCGCTGATCGGCAAGTGCGGCCTTAACACCGTCTGTAATATAGTCCCTGTAATTTAGTTTGAAGTCTGATTTGTCTTTAATGCCAGGATTTCGCATGGGATATACAAGATACCCGGAGATTGAATCTACCTGGTTATCCCTCACCCAAACCTGTAATTTCCTGATAAATTTTTTTAAGGCCAGGGGATCGGAGACACCGGCATTTTCCCAGGACACGGGCCTGGACCCATCAGTGAAAACGGTATCATCTTTGAGTTCCTCTGCGGTTAGTGTATAAGGATCAATGGCCAAAGTATCAGTGGCCGCCTGCATCCCGGCAGCCTCTTTTTCATTGACCGCAGACTCACCGCAAGCCAGCATCAATAAAACCGGGAAGATTAAACCATATTTCAAACTGCGGTTATACATACAAGTTATTGGCGTTTCAGGTCAGCTCAGTTCCTTTTCCATCATCAGATATGCTTTGATAAATCCGTCGAGGTCTCCATCCATAACTGGCTGAACATTTCCAACTTCATAATCGGTCCGGTGGTCCTTTATCATTTTATAAGGATGGAAAACATAACTCCTTATCTGGCTGCCCCATTCGATTTTTTTCTTGGAAGAATTCGCCGCATTTTTCAAGGCTTCACGTTTTCTCATTTCTTCTTCATACAAGCGGCTCTTCAACATGGTCATAGCCTTTTCCCTGTTTTCACCCTGGGTCCTGGCCTGCTGACATTCAACGATGATTCCACTGGGCTTATGGGTAAGTCTTACAGCGGTCTCAACCTTGTTGACGTTCTGGCCACCACTGCCACCGCTTCGAAAGAACGCCCATTCTATATCGGCCGGACTCACTTCAATCTCGATAGTATCGTCAATGAGCGGGTAAACATAAATGGAAGCAAATGAAGTATGACGGCGGGCATTGCTGTCAAAAGGCGAAATTCGCACAAGCCGGTGAACACCTGATTCGGCTTTTAAAAATCCATATGCAAATGGTCCGTCAAATTGCAAAGTTGCACTTTTGATACCGGCACCATCACCATCCTGCCAGTCGAGTTGGGTAACACTCCAGCCTTGTTTCTCTCCATACATGCGGTACATGCGGGCGAGCATTTCGGCCCAATCCTGGCTTTCAGTGCCGCCAGCACCACTGTTGATTTGCAACACGGCCGGTAATTCATCTTCGGGTTGGTTAAGCGTACTTTTGAATTCCGCTTCCTCAATCAACCTGAGGGCATCAGTATTGGCCTGCTTAACTTCTTCCTCCTGTGCCTCTCCTTCTTTCCAGAATTCAAAAAGCACGGCAAAATCGTCCACAGCAGATTCAACTGATTCAAATAATTTAACCCAATATTCATTGAGTTTTATATTTTTCAGTATCTCGGTAGCGCGCTTATTGTCATCCCAGAAGCCTGGCGACAGCGATAATTGTTTTTCCTGGTTTATTTTGTCCTGTCTGTTATCGACGTCAAAGAAACCTCCTCAGGACGGTTACCCGATCCCTCATAGCCTTGATCTGTTCTTGTGTCATAGGGCGCAAAGTTATGTGTTGTGACGGAAAAAAAGGCATGAAATTAATATTGAAACCGAAAAACGTTACGTGAAATATTTCCCGCCACATCACTCACTCTTATCATCAACACATGCTGGTTAATCGATATAGCCCGTCCCGGGTTGGGGTTAGAAACCCGGGTTTTGTTATTAATCCGAAAGCTAAAAACGTTGTCCTTCTGTGCAAGAGGAATCCACCTGCCATCCAACTCGGCCCTTATATTCCCGGTTACGGAAATGTTATCTTTGATTACCATTTTCACCAGATCCCCGGTATTAAATTGCTGCCTGTTTTTCCAGCCAAGCAATTTTATCGTAGGTGGTATCGAATCAATAATAATCCGGGCCTTGCCCAGGTTGCCGATCCTGGCAGCGAACCAGTTGCCTTGCCACGAGCCGAGATGAACAAGATTTTCAGCACCGTTTTGAATCAATAACACAGCGTGCTTTTTTTCATCTGTCGAAAGTTGCCGGCGACATTTAATCCTCAGTGTTAAACTGTCCTGTAATGGAACATTTGGTTGGCTGAGACCAATAACAGCTGAAATTTCTTTTTTATCTGAAGGTGGTTTTTCAGAAATACTAAAATATACATCGTTATAAAAAGACCCGGCGGGCAGATCTACGATAGCATTTTCATTTTTTATTGATGTCTTTCTTCCGCTTAAAAAATTCGGTGAAGGCAATTGCTGAACCTGTTTTTTGTTATTGGATTTCAGTCTGAAATCATAACTGCTGGTATTACCAGCTATATCCTTTGTTTCAATTTTTACATGGTGCACCTTCCCATCACCCAGGTCAATCAGGCCATTCCCGCTAACCTGGCTTGTCTCATAGATAGCGTTTTTCCAGGGAGAAAGTAAAAGTATACAATTCGCGGAGTTCTGCCACTCGGCATAGTCAATGCTTGAATTTACATTCCGGCTACTGATTGCTGTTAAACTATCCATTGTAACATTATAAACACAGCTGCCATCCACCAATACCTTCACCTGGTAAACCCCCATGTTGAAGGGCGAAGATGATATTTTATCAACTACAGTAATACCAAGACTAATTACCCTTGATGGCACCAATTGGGTTTTTGCCAGGTTTTCTGTATTCCTAGTTAAGGAGGCAAGGCTATACAACTTTTGTGGGAGATACGGATTGCTCCCGGCTTCGCGGTTATACCAATAGACATCTTCAATCACCGGTGGCAGTTTATCCCTGACTTTTAATACTTCCAACTGTGGATTTATTCTATTCCCCGTCTTAGTATTTCGCCATTCAAAATGGAGATGGGGACCCTCTGAAAAACCTGTGTTTCCACTCTGGCCAATGATCATACCCTTTTTTACTTTAAACTTTCCGATGGGCAGCCGGATATCCTGGGACCATTGTTCCTTTGCCTGCTGTACAGAAGCAACATATTCTCCAATTGGTTCCATAAAAGAATTAAGATGAGCATACAAGCTTGTCCTGTTATTATTATGTGTAATATAAATAGCATTACCATAGCCGTCAGCACTAATCGTAACCCGGCTCACCCAACCACCTGCTACAGATTTTACCGGCAAATTCTCCTTGCCATTGGTCCTTATATCAAGCCCTGAATGCCAATGGCCGTTTCTCACCTCTCCAAAGTTTCCTGCCAGTTGTATGGGTATATCCAGCGGTGAATCATAAGCTGGAAAAAATGCGGTATTACGATTTGAAAAAAACATTAATAACGCGGACACAGTAATACCAAGAAACACTAAAACGATAGCAGCATTTGCAGCTTTTCGTTTTGTTACAAACTGTTGTTTTCTGTTGATAGTCCCGGGCGCAATAACTTTAGCTTCATTAACCAATTGAGACATTAAGGAATCAGGCATAAATCTTTTTGACGAAACTATTATCCGGCACCGGCCTCTTCAATTCATATCTGCATAAGGGATCAAAACCTATGCAAACGAACATTGCAGTCCGACATAATTTTCGCAGATAAATTCTGCCAGTTTGCAGATTCCCGGCTTAAGTGTTTTACTTATGCTATTCTCTCAGGCTGTTAAGTATTAGATTTACACTTATGAAACACAGGGTGTGGCAGGTAATGGTCCTGTTTGTATTATTTTATTACCTGGTAAGGCTGATACAGGATATGCCAAACCTTGTGAACGGTCAGGCTGTATTTTTACAAATGCCGGATACGATCAGAGGCTTAATTTCCAGGATTATACATGTAATCATGCTTAGCAGCTTCGCACTTTCAACATACCTGCTGCTTCTTAAATACTATTCATCAAGACCAATACTTGCGATAACCCTTATCGGGGCTGTAAACCTGATATTGTTTTTTTTGTTTTTTATCTTCGACGAAAAAGCCTTAAGGCTGCGGTATTTCTTTCTTAATAATCTTTTTTATTTCATCATCTATATAGCATTTGGTGCGATATTTTTTTTCATCCGGTTCTCTGCCTATAAAGAGGTTCAGCGTAACGAATTATTAATGCAGCATCGCCAATCTGAGCTTTCATTTTTGAGATCACAATTAAACCCACACTTTTTATTTAATAGTCTGAACAATATATATTCACTGGTGAACCAGGGATCTGACAAGGCACTTGAGGCAATCGCGGGCTTTTCTGATCTGATGCGTTATATGTTATATGATGCAAGTGAAAATATCCGGCTCAGCGATGAAATAAACTATATTCATAAATATATCCGGCTTCAGCAGCTGAGGTTTGACTATGACTTACCTGTAAAGATTTCCGTTACTGGTGTGACACCTGGAAGAACCATTCCCCCATTATTACTGATCCCGTTTGTTGAAAACGCATTCAAACACGGTAGCTTTCAAAGCAAGGCAGATGAGCTGATCATTACAATAAGGTATGAAGAGAGTGGATTGCATTTTTTTTGTTCTAATAAGGTTAACAAACATCAAAAAGATTCCCAGGGTGGTATAGGGCTAGAGAATGTAAAAAGAAGACTGGAATTACTTTATCCTTCCACGCATCACCTGGCAGTTGGTATGGAGCATGACAGATTTAATGTTAAACTACATTTGCAGAATGACTGATACCGCAAATATCAAATGTGTTATTATTGATGATGAACCGCTTGCCGTGACCCTGTTGGCAGATTATGTTAAACGCTCTAACGGCCTCCAGGTATTGTTCGCCGGAACTAATGTAATGCATGCGCTTGACCTGGTACAGGGAGGCCAGGCCGACCTTCTTTTTCTTGACATTCAGATGCCGGAACTTACCGGTATTCAGTTCATGAAAATTATCAGGAATTCCTGCGATATCATCATCACTTCAGCATATACACAATATGCAATTGATGGTTTTGAGCATAATGTCTTAGACTATCTGCTGAAGCCGGTAACATATGAGCGATTCGTGGTTGCCGTAAATAAGTTCAGGCATAAGCGTATATCTGAAAACGCACCAATTGTGCTGAAAGAAATACCTGATCATATCTTTATCCGTACAAGTAACAGGCTTCAACGGATGGACCTTAAAGACATATTTTACATTGAAGGATTAAGAGACTATATAGCCTTTCATAGTGTCCTGGGAAAAACGTTGTCGCTTGAGAGCATGAAAAATATACTTGCGTTGCTACCACCAGAGCAATTTGTTCGTATTCATAAATCCTATATTGTAAACAAGTCGAAAATTTTGTTTGTAGAAAAAGGTGGGGTCAATATAAACAATACCTATCTGCCCATTGGAGATACATACAGGGAGGAATTTATGAATAGCGTGCGGAAGACCTGAAGCGAAAATTATTTCTTTTTATAACGTGGAAGGCTAAACGAAAATACGCTGCCATTGCCGGGGGTTGACGAAACGGAAATACCACCGCCATTTTTTTCCAGAAAATCTTTACAAAGAGAGAGCCCTACACCCGTACCGGATTCATCATTTGTGCCACGTGTAGTAAAATATTCATTGTTGAAAAGTAAACGGATATTGGCTGAACTGATACCTATGCCGGTATCCGCAACATTTATCTCAATATTTGTATCCGAGATATTAGAAGAGATTGTGATGGTTCCATTTTCCGGGGTAAACTTAATGGCATTCGAAAGAAGGTTCCTTAATACCAGGTTCACCATTTCACGATCAGCGAAACAACCCGCAGGTGCGGTAACCTCGGAAACCAGTTTAATATTTTTATTCGCTGCCTGCAATCTTAATAGCTTGAATACATCAGCAACCATTGTACTCATCTCAAGTTTTTCAGGCTGGGCACTCGCATTTTTCATCTGATCCCTTGCCCATACCAGGAGGTTCTCCATCAGGCTGGTAGCAAAATTCATTTCATTAATGATCCCGGGAACAAGATCTTTTATCTCTTTGGCCGACATCTGTTGTTGTTGCATATTAACGAACAGATTTCTAAGTGCGTACATGGGAGTTTTAAGGTCATGTGCAATCACAGAAAACATCTTATTTTTTACCTGGTTCAATTCTGCAAGTTCCTTGGTCTGATGTTCAAGCAATACTGCTTTTTCTCCTATTTGTTGGCGCTGGTCTTCGATTTCACGATTTTGTTTTTGTAATTCATTCCCTTTACTAACCAGGGTAAATTGGTAAATACTGTTTTCTTTTTTGATAAGATATAGTGCATAGAAAATCAGTATGAGTGCAGAGATATGATTGATCAGATAAAAGCCATAATTAACATGCTTCAGATCAAAATAGTATTGCCGGATTACGAGTGCGGAAAGAAAATAACAGGCAGAAGACAAACAAAAAGAAAAAACAATATTTCTAAAGGTTTGAAGGAACAGTACAGACAATACTCCATACAGAATAAAGAACAACTCAATCCCAACATCTACTTGGCCAAGATATGCAAGGGATGTTGCAAGTGGATAAAGACTAAAATAACAAACTCTTGATAATTCATAATATCTTTCATTGTTCATCCAAAGCACGGTGAGACTTATGCATACCGGGCTGAATGCGGCAAACCAGGCCAGCGGTGGCAGATGTTGCTTTGCCAACAAACCCAATACCGGTACAATAATACCCGTGATGAGACCGAGCAGGTTAAGCATATTGAATATGCTCATCTTGCGTTTCTCATATTCCGTCATGTCTTCCGTAACGCCGATCGAGTGAATATACTGGCGGAAACGTTCCAAATGGCCCGGTAATGAATAGATGATATTGGCTGTCAGCAGTTTTTGCACTGCATCAAGAACGGAATTCAGGAAGTTTTAGTACGGAACCCGAGCAGGTAATTTCTGAGCCAAACAATCAGGCACGTTATGTGCATAAACTTGTGCCAAACACGTGCAAAACCATAACAAAAAAAATTTGGAAGACATACCAAAAATATTCTACCTTAGAAGTAACAAAAGAGAAGCAAAGATCTGAATAAGAAATAGCAATCCGAAAGGAATGTAAATCTGATCAGAAACCAGCAACTCGAACAGGCATCAGGAATTGTAAGTATCATTTGCGCAAGCAAATTCGACATACAGATCTTGGTGCTTTTTTTATGTTTCTACCCTTCATAACTTCGCTTTTTTCGAATTTCGACACTACGCATATTAATTTCGTACAAGAATCACCACTGAATTAAATCTTTCTACCAGGAGCTTCAATTTCCCTTTCCCCTTGGGTCTTGCCATTGTCTCCCTTAATAATAGATTCAGTTGTAGAATGTTTTGCCCACGCTATTGGCCACACGAATAGTTTAATATTCATTCAGTTATATCAAAACAAAAACGCGGATTAAGTCAATTTATAAATGGCGCAGGCATGATTTTTATCCGGTTATTTAGGTCAAAAGCTCTACGGACTATCAAAAAAACTTATATGACAGCCAAAGACAATGCAGATGTTTCCCCAATTCAGGAATGTGCCGGTTCACAAGTTCAATCAGGATTAAATCAGACAGGATCAAAACAGACCGATGTTGATCCCGAAAAAAACTTTATCGTAACCAACGTTGATGAGCTAATGTCTGATGGATCAGCTTCAGCTTTTGAAGGGACCGAGTCAATTGGCTCCCGGGAGCAGGACCTGGATATAAAAAGAAAGGAAGAGCAGTTGAAAAACGATCCTTCCGGGAGGCGCAATTATTGAACAAATCACCAGCAATTATTGAACAAACCACCATTTTTATTCACAAACCATAAAAAGAACTTTATGAAAAAACTCTTATTTTTTGCTGCCATGCTTACTTCAGGAGCGGCATTTTCCCAGGGCTTTCAATTGGGTGTCAAAGCGGGCGTTAACATTAGCAATTACACCGGTGGTGATTTAGAAAATTCGGCCCTGGTGGGTTTCCACGGAGGGGTGATCGTCGGATTCATGTTGGGCGATCATTTTTCTATCCAGCCGGAGGCGCTATTTTCAGCGCAGGGTGCCAAAATCAAAGGCGTTTCGAGCAATGAAGAAAAGTTTAAGGTTTCCTACATTAATTTGCCGGTCCTGGCGAAGTATCGTTTCAACGGAGGTTTTTATGTCGAAGCAGGGCCCCAGGTTGGTTTCAAGCTGGATGAGAGCATCCCTGATAACACCATTGAAAATTTTGCGGAAGATCTTGACCTTTCCATTGCTGCCGGAATTGGGTATCATAGTCCGATAGGGCTGGGCATTGGCGGGCGTTACAATGCGGGTCTTTCAAAAGTCGGCAATTTTGATGCAAGCACTACAGACCCTGATTTCAAAAACAGCACCATCCAGTTTTTTGTTTTTTATACCCTATTCAATAATAAAAAATAAGACAGGAATTAGTCAGACAAGACCAAAGGGAGCTTTTGCCGGCTCCCTTTTTTATTGTTAACAACCGGAAAACTATGGTCAGGATTGTATATCTATTCGTAGATTTGTAACACCTGATTATTTATTTTATTCCGGGCCGAAGTTCGTGTGTACTCCACTTTGGGAATAAATTATTAAAATGTAGCACAGAAATTGATATCGTTCATCTTACAATAGTTTAACATGCAGATAAAATTTATAAAGAATATTCAGTTCACCAGGTTAGTGAAAGCAGATGGAAGACTCAGGGAATTCAATTTCAGGAAGCAAAACGGCCCCCAGGAAGGCGTCTTCACTGTTGATGTAAGCGATGATCGTGGTAACAGGATCATTTTCCATATGCAAAAAGAAGAAAACGTGTGGAAGATCGTGGAAAAACAACTTCCGGAATGGATCTGGAAAAATGAATCCAAGTTGAATGAGCTAATTGAAGAAGAAATGAAAAATGTCTGATCAGACCTTCATTCCTTTGCAACAATCGCCATTGGAAACAGACAATCAAAAAAAAGTAATCAGGGAGCTGAAGGTCTGGCAGCGTGAAATGCTCAGAAGTCCAGGCTATTTTAACGGCCTGGCAAAAAAGCTTCAAACAAGAATAAATAATCTCATACCGGAAAAGATTCACCAGGGCATAACTGCCGTGATCAAACAAATGATTCGCGGAGTTTTGTTTGGTGCCGAATATACCAGTCCTGCGGGGCTGGTTTCTTCATCTTTTGCCGAACAGGAAGAAATAGTCACGGAAAAAATAAACTTCTACCGAAAAACAGCTGCGGTAGAAGGAGGAATAACCGGAGCCGGGGGTTTGTTACTTGGTTTAGCAGATTTCCCCCTTCTGATTGGGATAAAAATCAAGTTACTTTTTGAAATAGCAGCTGCTTACGGTTTTGAAGTAAGCAATTACAAGGAACGACTTTATATTCTTCATATTTTCCAACTTGCTTTTTGCAGCGAACAACAAAGAAAGACCTGTTATCTCCAGATGCAGGATTGGGATAACCATGTAAGAAAACTCCCGGCGGATATCAATGAATTCGATTGGAGAACTTTTCAACAGGAATATCGTGACTATATAGATCTTGCAAAAATGGCACAACTCATTCCGGTAATTGGTGCCCCGGTTGGCGTGATCGTAAATAACAGGTTAATCAAAAAGTTGGGTAAAACTGCTATGATGTCCTACAGAATGCGTCTGTTTGATCAGCAAAAGCTTCCTGGTATAAAATAATCAACGCTATACATAATCACAGCTGTACATATCAAATCATCGATGAACAAAATCACCATGTACATATTTAATCACCGATGAACATAATGATTGCTGTACATATCAAATCACCGCTGCAGAATCACCGCAGTACTTATTCAATCACCGCTGCACATTGTTGTATTGCCAGCTTGCCATTAGCTTTGCAGCCACTTCTTTTCCATTTATTAATGCAGATTCTACAGTTCCCGGGGAGTCTCCGTCATGTACGCCCTCACCCGCAAAATACACTGTCCCTGCTAACGGCTGTCGCATCATTTTCTTAATTTCTTTTGATCCGACCATCTCATAACTATAGGCACCGTATGAAAAAGGATTGTCTATCCAGTTAATCGCCCGGGCCGCAATCAACTTCTGATCGAGTGCTCCTTTATCTACATTAAACATCGATGCTACAGATTCAAGTATTTGTTCTTTGTATTCGTCCTGGGTTTTTCCCGCATTCCGGATAGCTGATGGCCCACCGAGCCAACCTGTCAACATCACCTTGTCTTCATAAAACCTAAGCCACCAGGTCGGAATTTTTTTATCGGAAATTATTATTGCAGATTTTGTCAGTTCTGCGGAAAAGAAATTTTCAAATGAAGCAAAATATTTTACAACTGAACCGAAGCCAATGTATTTTGTATTTGTTAATAATCCGGTTATCGAAGGATTAAATTCTATCATCTGTGCCACTGTATTTATCCTTTGAATGATTCCTATGGGGACAGTAATGATGACCTTCCTTGCTTCATAAATTTTGCCTGCAGATGATTTTATTGTCACCAGGTTTTGCTTCCATTCAATTTTTTCAACTTTAACACCGGTAACCACCTTCGATCCATTTTCCTTTAATTTTTGAGCAAGATAATCCGTTAACTGGCTGTAACCACCCGGGATCCGGAACTGCTGGTTGTTTTCCTGTTTCCATTCATTTAACAGGAACTGCATGCTGACAAGATTTACATCAGCAAGATCAAAGCCTTCAGCAAAACGGATGACGTCTTTTTTTAATCCTTCGTGTTTATTATCCTTGTAATAAATATCCAGGAAAGAGCGAAGTGACATATCAATTTTTACTGACTTCATCTTCTCAATCATTTCATCCCAGCCATCTATAAAATCATCTGTCCTGTTCCATTTATTGTCTTTGATTTTGATCATTGTATCGGAGTCCGGTTCATAAGCAATTCCGGCTTCATCCAGAAGCCCAAGCGTTACTGGCAGATCACCATGAATAAATTCAGCGCCCAGTTCCAAAGGCATTGGAAATGCAGGATCATGTAATGTGTGTATTCTTCCCCCAATCCTCGAATCAGCTTCAAGAACCAACACACTCATTCCTTTTTCTGAAAGCTGTTTTGCTGCCATCAGTCCGCTTGCTCCTGCGCCGATAATGATTATATCTTTGCTCATAACAAATCTGAATTAGTTAATAATGGGTTCATTTTCCAAAGAATAAATTTATTTGGATTGAGGTATTTGATGCTACGGAATTTGACGATGTCGGTCTTATAAAATACACCAAATGTTTGCCACCCGGAGCTAAGGGTTTGAAGGAGATTAACTTAGGCTAATTGTAGAAACTTATATACAGCTGCAACAGCGCCAATTAATTATACTAAGTTACAAAAATTGCTCCTGAATATCACTGTTAGTATAAAAAAAACGACTATGAACTATGTTGAATTTATCACTACGATGCTGAAGTTTGACAAAAAGGGAGAAAAGACTCACTGGACTTATATCATCATAAAGTCTTCAATTGCTCACAAGCTGAAACCAGGTGTTAAAACAAGTTTCAGGGTGCATGGGCAGCTGGATGAATACAACATTTCTCAGGTAGCATTGTTACCCTCAGGGGAAGGCGATTTTTTTATGCCTGTAAATGCGACCATGCGCAGGCATTTAAAAAAACAAGCTGGAGCGAGATTAAAAGTCAAGATTGCAGCTGAGGTTTCAAAGCCACCATTGGACGTAGATTTAATTCAATGCCTGAAAGAAGAACCGGAAGCCTGGAAAATATTTTCATCATTATCACAATCGCATCAACGTTATTTCAACAACTGGGTCGCAAGTGCAAAAACCAGTAATACGCGCGATAAAAGAATCGCTCAAACAATTACCGCTATGTTGCGGAACTGGAATTACGGGCAGCTTATAAGATCATTAAAAAAGGATGGATAAAGAATTTTCAAAAATTAACAATAAAATGATTCAAATAAACAATAAAACGCTTCAAATAAAGAACTGCAAAGTCTTGAAGCAGCCTTCTAAGCCAATTAATTAACCAAAATTTAGTTTCAATAATTCTATCCACAATTTGTGAATAAGTAACTTTGGAAGAGTACCATTTCATTTAATTATATTTGGATAGAAGGGTCTTTGAAGCGGAAGACCAGGTTATTCCTGAACTTAAACAACCTGAAATTGACAGAAACTATAATCAACCTCGAAACGGTTAACCCTATTGAATTTTTTGGCGTTAACAATGGCAAACTTGATATACTGAAAAAGAAATTTCCCCTACTAAAAATTCTATCGCGCGGTACTCAATTAAAACTCAGCGGTTCGCAGGAACAGGTTGGTTCAGCTAAAGATAAAATAAGTTTGATAGTTCAATACCTGGAGAAGAATGGTCACATGAGTGAAAATTATTTTGAACAGATACTGGGTGGTGACGATGCTGAAACTGTTGACAATTTTGTTGACCGCAATCCTAATGATATCCTGGTTTTCGGTCCGCATGGAAAGACGGTGAGAGCAAGAACTGTGAACCAAAAGAAAATGGTGCAGTTTGGAGATAAAAATGATGTGCTTTTTGCAATCGGCCCCGCAGGTACCGGTAAAACATATACAGCCGTAGCTTTGGCTGTCCGTGCGCTAAAAAATAAGCAGGTTAAAAAAATCATTCTTACCAGGCCGGCAGTGGAAGCAGGTGAAAGCCTTGGATTTCTGCCAGGCGATCTGAAAGAAAAAATTGATCCATACCTCCGTCCTTTATATGATGCACTGGATGATATGATCCCGGCAGATAAACTGGGTTATTATATGAGCACCAGGGTAATTGAAATTGCACCACTGGCTTACATGCGCGGTCGTACACTGGATCATGCATTTATTATCCTGGATGAAGCCCAGAATGCCACTGATCTGCAGATAAAGATGTTTCTTACCCGCATTGGATCAAACGCTAAGGCAATTATAACGGGTGATCTTACCCAGGTGGATCTTCCCAAGAATCAGCGCAGCGGCCTGGAAAAAGCTGTGCGGATTTTGAAAAACATTGATGGGATAGCTCATATTGAACTCGATGAAGAGGATGTTGTACGTCACCGTCTTGTTAAGGCCATTATCAGGGCTTATGATAAGGACAAAATCAATGATCCTGAGCCACAG